>NZ_DASWYS010000321.1:0-2953 GCF_036404855.1 Roseateles sp. | reverse complement strand
GCTCCAGGGGATTGGCCGGTAACTCTGGTAGGATACCCTGATTAGCGGCGACAAGTGAAATCCCCTTGAACGGCGGCGAACATATGGCCTTTTGGGACGAAAAAACGCTGGTTGAGATGAGTTCGGCGGAGTGGGAAGCGCTCTGCGACGGCTGCGGCCGCTGCTGCCTGATGAAACTCGAGGACGAAGACACCGGCGAGATCTACAACTCCGACGTCCGCTGCCGCCTGCTCAATGGCGACACCTGCCGCTGCTCGGACTATCCGAACCGCCAGTCCAAGGTGAAGGACTGCATCAAGCTGACGCCGCAGAACGTGGTCGAGATCGACTGGATCCCCAAGAGCTGCGCCTATCGCCGCATCGCCGAGGGCCGCGGCCTCGCCTGGTGGCACCCGCTGATCTCGGGCGACCCCGAAACCGTCGCCGCCGTGGGCGTTTCGGTCCGCGGCCGCACCATCAGCGAGACCAAGGTCAAACCCGGCGAATGGGAAGACCACGTCGCCGACTGGCCCAACTGGGAACCGCCGGAGGAGATTTAGGAGCGGGCAAAGGCGAGCAGGGCGGCGATGTCGCCGTCATCCGCCTGCTTCAGCGCGCTGATGTAGCTTGCGCGCAGCGGCCCGGCCGCCACCAGGTTCTGGCGGCCCCAGGTGAACGGGTCGCCGCCGAGCTCTTCGACCAGCAAATCCGCCATCAGCCGGGTGTGCCGGCCATTGCCGTTGGGAAACGGATGAATCTGCATCAGCCGGTGGTGCAGGCGAACCGCGATCTCGTCGATGGGGAAGGGGCGTTGCTCACGCCACCAGCGCGCCGTGTCGAGCAGCTCGCGCAGCGCCGGCCTGATCTGGTGCGGCAGCGTGCCGATATTGGTCTCGCGATGGCGGATGGTGCCGGCCCACTGCCAGACATCGCCGAACATCTGCTTGTGCAGCCGGAGCACGAACTCCTCCGAGAGGCCGTCGCCTCGGGCGCGTTGCGTCCAGGCGAGGCCGCGCAGGATATTGGCCTCCTCGGCTTCGTCGAGATCGCGGCGGCTGGTGATCCAGGCAGGCTTGAGGCCACGCAGTTCCTCGAGCTTTAGGGGCGTGGCGCCGTCAGGTTGCTCGAAGCCGGCGGTCACCGCCGCTCCCACAGATCGCGATCGCGGATATGCTGGCGGATGTAGTCCTCGATGAGCTCTTCGCGGTCCGGGTTCTCAACCCGTTGGTCTTCCAAGGCCATGGTCTGGTCGACCCGGTCCAGCGCAGCTGTGGCCAGGGCCCGCGCGCGCCGCTCGACCATTGCCTGCAGCGACTGGTTGGGAACCAGGGCGTAGACGAGGGTACAATCGAGCGCTGCGGCAGCCCGGCGCAGGGTATCGAGCCGGATCGTACCCGTGGCTTCGGTTTTCTCCATGTCGTCCACGCTTTGCGACGCGAGTCCGAGTCGTTCTGCCAGCTGGCGACTGCTCATGCCCAGAGCTTGCCGAATGGCCCGAAGCCAGCCGGTGCGGGGCATGTCGATCGTCGTCAGGGCTCGAAACGGCGCCAGTTTTGTGTCGAGGCGCTTTCTCGCTAAGCGATTGGAATGGCTTCTCATCTGGGTAAACACCTGTCCACGACCAGGCTATAACCTGGGGTATATCGATTAATTCCAGGTTATAGTCTGGAAAACGATATCATAAAACCAGGCTGGAGCCTGGAAAATAATACGCAAAACCAGGCTGCGGCCTGGCTTCGAGGCGGTGACCCTGACGAGCGCCGTGGTGTTGGCCGTGTCGATCGGACGTGCCGGCGGCCGTGGCGCGGCTCGAGCGAACAAGTTGTCCCCGCGAGCGGTGGAGGAGTCAGGAGGGGGCACGATCAGCGATCACGGCTTCGTGAGCAGATTGTCATCGGCTGTGGGGCGCTCATGCCGGGGCGGCAAATGTGGCGGGGTGAATGGCCGGTGAGTGGGGCGTTCAGGAATGCGTCAGCATGGCTGTCTTTTGAGCGCCGCATCATGGCCCGGTTCCTGAACGCCAGATGAACGGACCTGTTATTCAAGATTCAGACAAAGTCCCCACTTATGGGAGCAACACCAAGACATGACCCTGATCTGAACACGGAGACGCATTCACATGCACCTCGCAAGAAAATTCGCTGCCGCCGCTCTCGCGCTGGGCCTCGCTACCGCGCCCGTGCTGGCTCTCGCAGCCGACCCCACCGGCACCTGGCAGGCCGACGACGGCAAGAGCCGTTACAAGATCACCGAGTGCGGCAGCGACGCCCTCTGTGCGCGCCTGATCTGGCTGCGCGACAAGGATGACGTGAACCGGCAGTACCTGAACCAGGTCATCGTGCAGGGCACGCAGTCGACCGAGAACAAGTGGAGCGGCACGGTCAAGCATGCCGGCGACACCTATGCCGGAACGATGGTCATGACCGGCGAGGACAGCCTCAAGGTCAATGGCTGCCAGGGCCTGTTCTGCCAGACCGTCAAACTGAGCCGCATCTAAGGCTGCGATATAGGCAGCCCCCAAGAACTGCCGAACTGCGACCCCGTGCCATCCGCCTGGCGCGGGGTTTTTGCATTTGGGGGGTTGGAGGCTCTTATGCTGATCCACCTCGGGGCCGGTGCAGGCGGCACCCCCACCCACCGGCTTCGCCGGTCCCCCCTCCCCACAAGGGGGAGGGAAAAGGAGGGGTCAGTGGCTCTCCAGCACTGAGAGGCAAGCGGCTCTTGCACTTTTTCCCTCCCCCTTGTGGGGAGGGGGGACCACGCGTAGCGTGGTGGGTGGGGGTTGGGATGTCCACGGAACGGGCCAGAAACCTGCGCAAGACCATGTCGCCGGTCGAGGCGACGATGTGGCGTCTCCTTCGCACAGAACCCTTCAGCCATTTCCACTTCCGCCGGCAGGTCCAACTCGGACCGTTCTATGCCGACTTCGCCTCGCATCGGGCGAGGCTCGTGGTGGAAGTCGATGGCAGCCAAC
>NZ_DASWYS010000320.1:0-6685 GCF_036404855.1 Roseateles sp. | reverse complement strand
TTGCTGCTCGCGGAAGAAGCCGTTTTGTTGAGGCATGGCCAGGTGCACGCGGGCATCGGCCACGTCAGACATGGCGGTGATGGTTCGGGTCAGCTCGCCTTCCAGCGCGCGCTGGAAGTTCAGGCGTTCGTTGAACTGGGTCTGACCAATGGAGGACTTGTCCAGCAACTCGAAGCCCACCGCATTGCCCGTGCCGCCTTTGGGCAGACCCTGAGCGGCCAGCTTCATGCGCAGCTCGTAGACCTGGCCCGCAGGGACGAGGATGGTGCCGCCGGCCTCGTGCTTGTAGGGCACTTGCATGGCCGACAGCTGGCCGATGACGGCGCCGCCATCTTTGTCGGCCAGGCCGGTGAAGAGGGGGCGGTAGTCGCCCTGGGCCGACCACAGCGTGATGGCCAGTACGGCGCCGGCCAGGGCCAGCAGACCGGCGCCCATGGTCAGCTTGCTGCGCAACGGCAGGCCGTTCAGACGCTGCACGAAGTTGGGCGGCGCGTCGACGACCGGGGTGACCATCACCGGGGCGGCGGCTGCAGGGGCGCTGAGGGCGTTGTCCATCGAGGGGCGAGACGGCAGGGGAGGTCGGAAATCGACCGATGGCGCAAATTATTCGTGCCCACCCCCCTCAAGAAAGCGCTGAAGTGGCCGACGCGGGCAGCGCATCTCCGCGCTTCGTGAGCGTGACTTGCTGCCAAAGTCCTGTCCCATGGACATGAAGCTGCGCCCCTTCGACTTCGCCCAGGCCGCCGCCCGTGCGGGCCTGGCGGTCAATGGCACGCCGCTGGCGACCAAGCCGGCCGCCACGCCGGGGGCCAGCTTCGGTGACGCGATGACGCAGGCGCTCAAGAGCGTCAGCGGCCAGCAGCAGGAGGCGGCCCGGCTGCAGCGTGAGGTGCAGCTGGACAACCCGACCGTCAGTCTCGAAGAGACCATGGTGGCCATGCAGAAGGCCCAGATCGGCTTCCAGGCGACACTGCAGGTGCGCAACCGGCTGGTTTCCGCCTACTCCGACATCATGAACATGCAGGTGTGACGGGAGTCGCTCGGCCAGTCAGTGGCCGCGGAACCCGGGCCCGCCTGGGCGATCTTCCGTAGCGGCTGGTGATGCTCACGGGACGTGCCCGGCTCACGCTTTTGCCAGTTGTGTCGGCTTGGGAGCGGCCAGGTGGTCAGCCTGGGGCAGTTGCTCTCAGCAGGCGCCCCTGCGGGCGTCACTGCCACAGATCTGTGGCCGGCCCAGCGGATTCAGGTCGATACGCAACTGCTGGTTGTGGACGTTGGAGATGCCGATGCGCGTCCAGTCCTGCGCCCGACCCAAGCCCGCCTGGAAGGTCACGCCCTGGCCAGACTGCAGCAACGTGCCCTTGTGTTCGCGGTAGGTGGCGCCACCCAACTCGCAGCGCGGTGCGCCAGTGCCGCAGTCGCAGGGCGCGGTGCGACTGCTGCCCCAACACCATTCGGGGCCGCTGTTGAAGCTGACATAGATGTTGCGCCCCTCTTCGACGCTGAGGGTCCGGGCGCGGCGCAGGTCCTGCTCCAGCATCTCGGCCACGTGGCGCAGGCGCTGGCGGGCCAGGTAGTTGGTGTAGCTGGGTATGGCGGCGGACAGGATGATGCCAAGTACCGCCAGCACGAAGACCACCTCGATCAAGGTGAAACCATGACCCCGGACGAGCGCGCCGGCGCGCCGGTGCCCCGTCATGGGTCCAGTTTCAGCAGGCGGCGTCGTTTCTGCGTCTGGTCCACATAGACCTGCAGAGAGCGCCCGGCATTGGCGTCGAGCTCCACGAAGGAGCAGCCCAGTTGCAGCGTGCCGCTGGCATCGCCACTGATGGGGCTGGCATGGTGGGGCAGCAGCGTGATGCGCAGTGCACTGATGCGGTCCAGCTCCAGCACGAGGCCCTCTGCCACCCGGCCGGGAGCGAGGGCGGTGAAATCTGGCGGCAGGGCCAGGGCCAGGCCACCGATGCTGATGTCGAGCACCCGCAGCGCGCGGCCGTGTTCTGCGCCGCCCGGCACAATGACCCGAGGGTAGGCGCTGCCGGCGGGCTGTACGCGAAAGGACTGGCGGCGCTGGAAGCGATAGAGCCGTGTCGGCAGCGTGCCGCGGAGCACGGTACCCTGCTCGCCGCTGACGAGCACAGGGGCCTCGATCTCGAATTGCAGCTTGACGGCGCCGAGATAGGCGACGGCGGTGATCTCGCCCTGCGCCACCAGGGCCTGGCTGATGCCCTCGGGGTCGGCCCCGATTTCCAGTCCGATGAGGTCTGCGTCGGCGTCCAGGGCGACGATGCGGCTGGACAGGCTCTGGCCGGGCGGGCCGGCGAGCAGCAGGCCGGCTCCTTCACGCTGCAGTTGCTGCAGATAGGCCGTGATTTCGGCCGTGGAGACGACGCGCAGTTCCTCGGAGGTGGCTTCAGGGGCGGTCATGCCCACGATGGTAGTCGCATGATTGGAGCCCTCGTCCGTGATTCGCCTTGGGTGGCCTTTGCAGACCGCGCTGCGACCCTTGCGCGAACGCGCCTGCCCGCCGTGCGCACTGTTCCGTACTCAGTCCCGCGGGCGGACCGGCTTGAGAGCGGCCCGCTGCGCGGCCCGCAATGCCGGTACGGCGTCAGTGCACCGTGCGGCTCTTGCCCTGGAGTACATGGCCGAGGTCTTCGAGCCAAGGTTCGGCGAGGTTGCGGATCTCGGCATCGTTGAGCAGGATGCGCTGCATGATGCGCGTCTTCAGCTGCGACTCGCCACTGGCGAGCTGGCTGTGGTTGGCGGCGGCCTTGAGCTGGGAAATCAGCAGTACACAAGCCCCTTCGAGCTTGACGACTTCATCCCAGTTGCCGGTGCGGGCGGCCGTCAGCATGTCGGCGCTCGCCTTCTCGATGGCTTCGTAGTAGTTCAGCAGGTCGGCATTCATGGCGAACGGGAAGAATGGAGGCAGACAGGGCTCAGGCGGCGTGCGGGGAGGCGACCGGCGCTGCGGCCGGTGAGGTGGCGATGCCCTGCCAGGCTTCGCGCACGGGGGCGAGCAGCTGCCGGCACTCCTCGATGGCGGCAATGTCGCTGCGCAGGTTCGCCTGGGTGAGCCGGACGCAGATGTAGGCGTAGAGGTCGCGCAGGTCGGCAGCCACTTGGCCGCCCTTCGGGTCCAGCGCGGCGCGCAGGCCCTCGTCGAAGATGCGCACGGCGCGCTGCAGGCTGCGGGTCTTGAGCTCAACGTCGCGGTTGCGGATGGCCTGGATGGCCAGGCCCATGGCATCGTTGGCGCCGTCGAACAGGAGTGTGACCAGGCGGTGCGGGTTGGCTCCCAGCACGTCGGTCTCCAGACCGACCTTGGAGTACGTGCTGGCGCCGCGGGCGGCGAACGGGGAGGAGGTTTGGCCGTACATGGGGAGGGGATGGCGTCGTGTTGACTATCTTTTCGGCGGCGGCGACGCGGACTTGAGCCCTCTGAAACCACGAATTGGCTCGCTTTGGCCGCCTTTCGCGTGCTGAATTGCCGCCCCCAAGACAAAGCGGCGGTTTCCCAGGTGGGAAGCCGCCGCTGCAGTCTGGGCCCTGGCGCTCCGTCAGCCGCTCTTGTTCATCAAGGTCAGCTGCTGGGACAGGTAGGTGCTGAGGCCGCTGTACTTGCTCATCGTCGTGTCGAGCGCGGAGTACTGGGCGCGCAACCGCTTCTCCATCGAGTCGTTGCGGTCGTTGAGCTCATCGATGCGCTTGTTGTTGCGGTCGATCTGGCTCTGGATTCCCGTGCTGCGGTTGGAGATGCTGCCTTCGGTGCCCAGGACGCCGTCGACAAAGCCGCGCAGCTTCGTGGCGAAGCCATTGTTGGCGTCACTGTTCTTGTCGACACCCATGAAGAATGCCTTCAAGTCGGTCAACTTGCTGTTGAGCGCGTTGTCGAGCTTGGTGCCGCCCGCGGCCAGGTTGCCATCCTTGCCAGGGTCCAGTCCGAGGTCGGCCATGCGCTTCAGGCTGCCGCCCAGCGTGGTGTTGCTGCCGACGATGCTGCGCAGCTGGGAGGCCAGCGAGTTCGCGGTGGCATCGCCCTGTAGCGGTCCGGCCGTCTTGGTGCTGGCGTCGTACTTGGTCTGCGTGCGCAGCATCGTGTTGATGGCGTTGTAGGCGGCCGTGAAGTCGGTGATGGCTTTGCGGATGGCGTCCGTGTCGGACGCGATGCTCAGGTTCACCGGCGGGGTGACCTTGAGCAGCAGGATGTT
Organism: Roseateles sp.; assembly: GCF_036404855.1. Classification (GTDB taxonomy): domain Bacteria; phylum Pseudomonadota; class Gammaproteobacteria; order Burkholderiales; family Burkholderiaceae_C; genus Pelomonas. The sequence goes on along the minus strand of NZ_DASWYS010000320.1, from coordinate 2,471 downwards.
GAGGCCGTCGATCGTGCTGTTCAGTGCGTTGGTCTCGGAGCTGACCGGCAGCCCGTTGACCATGGCGCGGGCGTTGACGGCGCGCAGCGCCAGCGTCATGCCGTTGGGCATGCCGACCGGGTCATAGGCGAGCTTGGCGAGGCCGCCGGTGTCCTCGGACCCGGGGGCGGCCTGAATGCGAAAGCCGTTGCTCTCGCCGCTGTTCTTGGACGTGATCGTCAGGCGCGCGCCACTGGCGTCCTGGATGATGGAGGCCGTCACCCCGCCGTTGGCGGCGTTGATCTTGTCGCGGATGTCGGTGAGCTTGTCGCCGCTGTTGACGGTGATCTCGAAGGCCGAACTGCCGGACTTGGCGGTGAAGCCGGTCGGATTGTTGTTGGCGTCCGTGGCCCAGGTGCCCAACTGGATGGTCAGCTTGCCCTGGCCGATGGTGGCGCTGCCGCTGGCCACGCTGTTGGCCATGGCGATGGACTGCGCCGAGGCCAGCTGAGTCACTTCCACGCTCAGGCTCCCGGTCGCCGGCGTGCCGGAGGCCGCGACGGTCACGGCCGACGTGTCGGAGGACGTGGCCTTGACGCTGCTCCAGGTGCTCGGATTCGTCAACTTGGCGGAGGCGTCGCGCAGCGTGGACAGCGCGCTCTTCACCTGACCATAGACCGAGAGCTGGGTTTGCAGGCCCGCACTCTTTTTCGAGATGTCGTTGATCGGCTGCTGCTGCAATGACATCAGCTTGCTGATCATCGATTCGACCTCGAGGCCGCTACCAATTCCGATTGATGAGATGGTCGCCATGGCTGCCAAATGTAAAAAAGCCGAGAGTCCAGTGGGACTTCGGCCGTATTTTGGGGAACTTTAGGGTTCCGTGCGTGAATTTGTTGGCGATGGTCAGGGCAAGGCCTGCCCGGCCCAACCTTAGCCCTTCAGCAGCGACAGGACCTGCTGCGGCAACTGATTGGCCTGGGCGACCATGGCGGTGCCGGCCTGCTGCAGGATCTGGGCGCGGCTGAGATTGGCTGTTTCCGCGGCGAAATCGGCGTCCATGATGCGGCTGCGGGCGGCGCTCTGGTTTTCCACGGCCACCTGCAGGTTGGAAATGACGGCGTCGAAGCGGTTCTGGGCGGCGCCCAGCACGGCGCGCTGGCTGGTGATCGTGGTGAGGGCCGCGTCGATGTTGTTGATCACCGAGCCGATGGCGCTGAAGTTGATCGTGCCGCCAATCGATGCGCGATTGAGACCGGTGTTGTTGGTGCCGGAGACGAGGGTGATGGAGCTGTCCGCCGCCATGTTGGTCGTCCCGATGTCAATCTGATCGTTGACAGTCGTGTTGGCGCCAACCTGAAAGGTCTGCGTGCCCGAAGCGCCTGCCAGAATGGCCTTGCCGTTGAAGGTGGTGCCACCGAGCACGCGCTGGATTTCCTTGGCCAGTTCGCCGAATTCCTGGTCCAGGGAGTCCTTGTCGGCGCTGGTGTTGGTGGCGTTGCGGGCCTGCACGGCCAGCTCACGCATGCGCTGCAGCGAGTCGGTGACCTTGGACAGGGCCCCGTCGGCCACCTGTGCCAGCGAGATGCCGTCGTTGGCATTGCGGATGGCAACTTGCGAGCCGCGCACCTGGGTGTTCATGCGGTCGGCGATGGCCAGGCCGGCGGCATCGTCCTTGGCGGAGTTGACGCGCAGTCCAGAGGACAGTCGCTGCATCGAGATCGCCAGTGACGATTGCGACGCGTTCAGGTTGCGCTGGGCATTCAGCGACTGAAGATTTGTGTTGATGGTCTGCGGCATCACTCACTCCTAGAGTCAGGTCGGCGAGCCGGCGTTGCGGATTGCCAGACTCTGTATGGAGCGAATTCTGCGAGGGCCTCTCCTGGCCTAAAGCCTGATCAAGGGGGGAAACCACGCCCAATCAAAAACGCCACGCCGCCAGCCTGGTGGCTGCGGCGTGGCGCGGTGGGTGCGGCTGCGCGGTCAGCTTCGGAGCAGCGACAGCACCTGCTGCGGCAACTGGTTGGCCTGGGCAATCATGGCCGAGCCGGCTTGCTGCAGGATCTGGGCGCGGCTGAGGTTGGCCGTTTCCGAGGCGAAGTCGGCATCCGTGATGCGGCTACGTGCTGCGCTCTGGTTCTCGACGGCAACCTGCAGGTTGGAGATGACGGCGTCGAAGCGGTTCTGGGTGGCGCCCAGGATGGCGCGCTGGTTGTTGACGGTGTCCAGGGCCGTGTCGAGGTTGTCGATCACCGAGCCGATGGCCGAGAAGCTGGCGGTGCCGTCGATCGACACGCCGGAGGTGACGGCGGTGATGTCGGTGGCCGTCTTCATGTTCTTCATGCCGACGTCGATCTGGTCATCACCCGTGGTGTTGGCGCCGACCTGGAAGGTCTGCGTCTTGGCATCGGCGCCGAGGATGTGCTTGCCGTTGAAGGTGGTGCCGCCCAGCACGCGCTGGATTTCCTTGGCCAGCTCGCCGAACTCCTTGT
>NZ_DASWYS010000319.1:0-29416 GCF_036404855.1 Roseateles sp. | reverse complement strand
GCAGCGTGGTGTGGCTCAGCTCGGCCAGGCGGACGCAGGCCTCCGAAAGGACCTCCGGCAGGGCCGGGCCGAAGGTGCGTCCGCCCATCACCACGGTGGTGCCGACGAGCGCACCCTGGGGCACCAGTCGGCGCGCGCCGCGGGCCTCATCGATGCGGTCGCGCGAAGTCTGACGGTAGGGGGCCACCGGCAGGCCGGCCTGGCGTGCGAGAGATGCCCATTCGGATTCCATACGCCACTGGCCGCACAGCCCTTGCGGCGTCGGCCGGTTGATCACGGGACAGCGCAACGCGAACAGCCAGCTCAGGAAGAAGGCAACGAGCTCCTGCTGCACATAGGACTGGTCGGCCTCCGGTGCCTGGCGCCAGTGGCCAATGGGCACCGTGTAAAGGCGGTTCAGCACGCCCTGCAGGCTGGCGCCGTCAATCTGCAGGCCGGCCTCGGTGCGCAGCCGCAGTGTCCAGCCGGTGCGTCCTTCGAGGCGATGCTCCTGGAAGTCGCTCAGCGCCAGCTGATCGGCGCTGAGGATCTCCAGCGGCTGAAGGCCGTGCGCCGTCAGCTGCTGGCCAGCCCATGCGGCGGCCGCATCATGGGCGTCGCAGAGAACCAGCCACATGGTGCGTCGCCGCCGGACGGCCTAGCAGCCCTTGCAGCCGTCGTTCTCGTTCGTCAGCGCGCCAGTACCGAGGTCGGGCCTCAGCTCGGGCGAGATGAAGGTGGACAGGCTGGCCACCACGGCCTCCAGCTGCGCCATGCGCTGCTCCAGACCACCGCCGGGTCCCGCAGGGTCGATGCCCGGCGGCAGTTGCGGGCCGGTCTCGACGATCAGCTTGGGATCGAAGTTCTCCGTGGCTGGCGGCTTCTCGAACTCCAGCTTCTCGATCTTGAACTCCTTGTGGTGATCCTTGAACTCCTTGTGTTCCTTCTGGTCCTTGTGGTCCTTGGCATCCTTGAACTGCTTGTGGTCGGGGTTGTCCTTGCTGTCCTTGTGATCCTTGTGTTCCTTGATTTCCTTGTGGTCCTTGGCGTCCTTGTGATCCTTGGACTCCTGCTTGAAGTCCTTGATCTCGGGCTTCAGCTTCTCGATCGGCTTGTCGGTGAGCTTGGGAGAGGCACCGGCCGCGGCGCCCTGCATGCCGCCGCCCAACTGGCCCGGTTGGCCGGGCAGGCCCGGGAAGCCCGGGTCGCCGGGCTGGATCGGGAAACTCGGCCCTTCCACCAGGATCTTGCCTGGCGGCAGTTCGGGTACGCGCTTCTCGAACTTCAGCTCTTTGTGCTCCAGCTTCTCGATCTTGAGTTCCTTGTGCTCGATCTTCTCGATCTTGTGTTCCTTGACTTCGATCTTCTCGTGCTTGTGGTCCTTGACGTCCTTGATGACGGCCTTGGCCAATGCCGTGCACATGCTGACGTTGAGGGCCGACAGCACGTCGGCGATCTGGTTGGCGATGCCGTGCCCGTCGCTGCTGCCGGCAAAGTGCAGGCCCACCACGTGCACCGTGCCGTCCACCACAGCCGAGCCCGAGTCGCCGTGATCGCCGAATGCGGCGTTGTGCGCGGTGTCGGGACGGATGCCGATCTGGTTGGTCAGCGTCTTCACGCCGATGCCGTTTCCATAGTCGATGTTGACGGACAGGCTGATGCTATCCACGAAGCCGTAGGTGAGCCCGGTGGTGCGGCCACGCTTGCGCACCGGCATGTTCAGCGTGGCCGTGGCGGTGCCGGCGACCTTGCCGATGTCGACGATCTCGCAGGAGTAGCCGCGGCCGGACAGCGAGGACACCGCGCAGTCGACCTTGGCCGTCAGTGCTGCGCGCTGCAGCGTGCCGACCACGTTGGCCGGGCACTGGCCGCCGTCCACGCGGCCCGGCTGGGCCATGGTGTCACCCGCATGCCAGCCGTTGTCGATGCACATGACGTGGAAGTTGGACAGCAGCAGCGGGTTGCCGCTGGCGTTGTCTTTCACGATGGCGCCTAGCGTGCCGACGAACACGAACCCGCCGACGACACGGCATGGGCCGATGCTGATGCCACCCTTCACCGGGTCGTAGTTGGTCGCGTCCGCCTGCAAGCTGATGTCACTGACCGCCTTCTTGTTCTTCATCGCGTCATGCAGGAAGTACCGGCGCTCGATGACGTCGGTCTTGACGCCGTCGAAGTGGTCTGGCACCCGCTCTGCGGCGGGCACGTCGCCCTTCTTCTGCGCCACCATCACGCGGATTGCAACTTCGTCGGTGCGCTGGCCGCCGACGTACTTGAACCCGACATCCACCGCGGTGACGCCCGGGCGCTTCAGCAACTGCTCCTCAAGGCTTTCCTTGAGGGCGACGACTTCAAGCACTGGCTTGCTCATGCTGATCTCCTGTGCAGAGGCCGCGTCGGGGGCTCGACCGAGGGCGTGCGCGACCCACCGATGGCCAGATGCAGGTGCATCTCCTGGTCGGTGAAGTCCAATTTAGGCGCCGAGCGACGCCGCCACCTCCATAAAGGAGAGGAGCAGTCGCGAAGGTAGGGGGCGGCGTGCTCAGTGGCGGCCGCTCAGCGCCGTGGCTTCGATGGCCGCCTGGAGCGCGGACCCGCAGGTGATCGGAGCTGCCGTGGCGGCCGCTTCACCGCCGGCTCATGCGACGAGCTCGGCATCCCGCAGGAAGCGGGACGGGTGGTCTGGAGTGAAGGTCAGCGTCAGGCGGTGTCTGGCGCGCGTTATGGCCACGTACAGCAGGTTGCGGCTCTCTACCGACGCGTCGCCAAATTCGCCTTTGGACAGGTGCGGCACGATGACGTGATGGAATTCCAGACCCTTGGCGGCCTCGATGCTGGACAGGACGATGCGCTCGTCCGCGCGCTGGCGACGGCGGGCCCGGTCCATGGCCGAGACCATGCGGAACGCGCCATCCACCCCGGCGCTCCCCTCAGTGGCTTCGGCCAGCACCACGCGATGCAGCTGTGTCACGTTGTCGGCCACCTGCGCGGCCTCGGCCCGGCGCACGAACACGCGCGTGGCCAGTTTCAGCGGGTCCAGCGCCTTCAGGAACTCGACCTCGAAAGCACCGACATCGGCGTGGCCCAGCACGGCCATGGCAGCTTCCAGGGGCCGGCGGGCAACTGCTGGGGCGCTGCGCAGCACGTGGGCATCGACGAAGTTTTGCGTCGACTCCGGGTCGGCTGAAGCCTCGGCCACGGCCACGCGCTGCGCTTCGGCGCTGTCCAGATTGCGCAGCTCGATGCTGTCGATCCGGGCGCCCGAGAACAGCAGCCAGGCGTCGAGCAGCCTGGCACGCTGCGCCGCGTCCTCGAAGCCGCTGTAGTCCCGGCGTGCATGGGCGTGGAGGCCACGCACCAGCAGCGTTTCGGGGCGCTCCAGATAGGGCGCAAAGCCGACAGAGCCATAGGGCAGGCCCAGCCGGAGCAGCTCATGCTCGATCAGCACGGACTGGGCGGGATGGCGCAGCAGCACGCGCAGATTGCCGGATGCCGGCTGCGGCAGATGGGCCTGCGCTTGGCGCGCGATGAAGGCGGCGGCGATCCGCGGTGATTCGCATGGCTCCAGGTGAATGTCTGTGTGCAGGGAAGCGTCCGCCGCATAAGGCTTGCAGGCCAGCGCGCCGACGTGACGGGCCAGCTGCGGACTGAAGCGGTGGCTGAGGGTCAGCGGTCGGAACTCGGGCGTGCCAATCTCGGCCTTGAAATGTTCCCGCATGAAGCCGGCCTCGGCGCCGGTCTGCGAATGGATGACCTGGTCACGGTCGCCGACGCCAACGAACGCCGCGCGTGGGTGGGCGGCCAACAATGCCTTCAGGACCGTGAAGGCGGCGCGGTTCACGTCGTGCATCTCGTCGACGCAGACCAGCGTGAGGCCCTGCTGCAGTACTTCGTCGCCGACGTCGATCTCGCCGCTCATCAGCGCGCGGGCCAGGTCATAGGTGGCGTCGCCGGGGAAGCGGAACTCGGGCCGGTCCGGGTGGCCACCGCGGCGGATGAACTCGTAGCAGGTCCAGCAGCGCATCGCCAGGTAGCCGAAGCCCAGTTCGTCGGCCAGCGCGGGCGTCATGCGCTCCTCGGGCGGTTCGTGCTCCATCACCATGCGGCCCTTGAGCACGTCGAAGGACTTCAGCAGACCTTCGACCAGATCGGCCGGCAGGGCCTCCGTCATCAGTTCCTCGGGGTGCCGCTCCTCCGGCAGAGACTGGGCCCGCTCGATGGCCCGCACGACGTAGGGCCTGACCTGCTCGGGTGAAGTCACGACGCGGGTTTTCGTGCCTTCTGCAGCTTCCAGCACGGCCAGGCTGAAGGCCTCGAAGGTCTGCAGGCGCAGCTGCTGCACGGCGGCCTTGGGCACGCCGATGTGGGCCAGCCGTTGCTTCAGCGCAGCGACGGCCGGTGCCGTGCAGGTGAGGGCGAGCACGCTCTGCGGTGGTGCGCCGCGCTGCAGCGCCTGGGCGATGCGCAGCGCCAGCGTCGTCGTCTTCGCCGCGCCAGCGTTTGCTTCCACGAGCAGCAGGCGGGTCTTCAGCAACTGGATTGCCAGTTGCTCATCGCTCGGGATGATGTGGGCAGGCTGGAAGGGGACGTCGCGCATGGGCCGGATTGTCCCGCGCCGGCCGGGCCGCTCTGGCCTACTTCATCGTCGCCCACTTGGCCTGGGGCGCGTCGTTGGCCGAGTGTGGAATGCTCACGCCGGCCTTCATGGCCCAGGGACGCACCTGGTGGTGGATGGGGATGAAGAGGAATTCGTCGCGCGTTCGCTTGAGCGCCTCCTGCATCAGTGCCAGGCGCTTAGGCACGTCGGTCTCGACCTTCATCTGCTGCACCAGCGCGTCCACCTTGGCATCACTGACCCGCGAGAAGTTGCCCTTGCCGTCGGCCCCGCCCGTCTTAGTGTGGACGATGTCCTGCAGCGTGTACTGCGCGTCGAAGGTCGTCACGCCCCAGCCGTACATGTAAAGGGGGAGCTCATAGCGCTGCATCGCCGCCGAATGCTGGGTCATGGGCTGGGTCGTCAGCTTGGCCTTGATGCCCACACGCGCCCACATCGAGACCACCGCCTGGCAGATCTCCTCGTCGTTGACGTAGCGGTCGTTCGGGCAGGCCAGCGGCAGCTCGAAGCCGTCGGCGTAGCCAGCCTCCGTCATCAGTTGCCTGGCACGGGCGATGTCGGGCTTGGTCATCGTGTCCAGGTCTGCCGACCATCCGTAGGCCACGGGCGCGACCATGATGGCCGCCGGGATGGACAGGCCGCGCATCAAGCTTCGCCGGATGGCTTCGCGGTCAATGGCCAGCGACATGGCCTCGCGCACCCGTCGGTCCTTCAAGGGGTTCTTGCCCTTGACGCTTGAACCCTTGATCTCGTCGCTGCCGATGTCCAGCGCGAAGAAGATGGTGCGGTTCTCCGGTCCATCGATGACCTTGAGGCGCGGGTCGGCCTTGAGCTTGGCGACGTCTTGCGGGGGCAGGTCCGTCAGCAGGTCCAGTGCGCCCGACAGCAGGGCCGCCACGCGTGTGGCGTCGGACTTGATCGGCAGATAGGTCACTGCGGTGATGTTGCCCTTGGGCTTGTCCCACCAGTCCGTGTTGGCCACCATGGTGATCTTCTGGTCGGGCGTCCAGTTGGTGATCTTGAACGGCCCCGTGCCCATCGCATTGCGCGAGGCATAGGTGTCCTCCTTGGCCTTGAAGTCTTGCGGGTTCTCCGAGCGGTTCTTGGTCGCCCAGGCCTTGCTGAGGATGCGCACGTAGGTCAGGTTGCGTGTCAGGACGGGGTTGGGGCCCTCGAGGAGCACGTCCACCGTGAAGTCGTCGATCTTCTTCACCTCCTTGATCCCGGAGGCGTAAATGATCATGTTGCTGGCCGGGTGCCTGATGCGCTGCAGGCTGAAGAGGACGTCGTCGGCCGTGAAGGGCGTGCCGTCGTGGAACCTCACGCCGCGGCGCAGATCGAAGCGCAACTGTGTCGGGGTGACGTAGGTCCACTTCACCGCCAGCGCCGGCTCGACCTCGAATTTCTCGGTGTAGCGCGTCAGGCCTTCGTAGACGTAGCCCGTGACCGTCGACGTGGCCGAGTGGTTCTGCGAGTGTGGGTCCAGCGTCTGGATGTCGTTCTGTGCGGCCCAGCGCAGTGTGTTGGCCGAGGCCAGGCCGGTGGCCAGCAGCAGGGTGGCGGCGAGCGTCGTGAAGGGCTTCATTTGATCGTCGTGTAGCGGGCTTCGAAGTAGTCGTTGGAACGATGGAGCGTGTCCACGCCCGGCTTCATCGCCCACGGACGGATCTGGTGGTGGATGGGGACGAAGAGGAACTCGTCCCGGATGCGCAGCAGCGCCTCCTTGATCAGCGCATTGCGGGCGGCAACGTCGGGCTCGAACTTGATCTTCTGGATGAGCTCGTCCAGTCGCGCATCGCTGACCTTGCCGAAGTTGAAGTTGCCGTCGGCGCCATTGGTGCGCGTGTGGCCCCAGGCCTGCATGGCATAAAGCGCGTCGTAGGTGGAGACGCCCCAGCCCAACATGTAGAAGGGCGACTCGCCGCGCTGGAAGGTCTGGCTGTGCGTGGCGAACGGCGCCGCGACCAGCCTGACCTTGACGCCGACCTTGGCCCACATCGACACCGCCGCCTGGCAGACCTGCTCGTCGTTCACGTAGCGGTTGTTGGGGCAGTGCAGCGGCACTTCGAACCCCTGCGGATAACCGGCCTCGGCCAGCAGCTTGCGGGCTTTCTCGAGGTCTGGCTTGAGCGGGGCGTCCAGCGCGGCGTCGTAGCCATTGACGCCCGGCGGGATCATCAGCGCCGCAGGGACCGACAGGCCTCGCATGATGCTGCGCTTGATGGCTTCGCGGTCCAGCGCCAGGTTCATCGCCTCGCGCACGCGCTTGTCCTTGAAGGGGTTCTTGCCCTTGACGCTCGATTCGCGCAGCTCGTCGCTACCCTCATCCATGACGAAGAAGATGGTGCGGATCTCCGGGCCTTCCAGCAGCTTGACCTTGCCTGCCTCCTTGAGCCTAAAGAAGTCCTGCGGCGGCAGGTCGGTGACGATGTCCACGTCGCCCGACAGCAGGGCCGCCACGCGCGTCGGCGCGGACTTGATCGGCAAGTAGCTCAGCTCCGTGACGTTGCCGGGGTTCTTGTCCCACCAGTCCTTGTTGGCCACCATCTTGACGGCCTGGTCGGGCTGCCAGCTCACCAGCTTGTAGGGCCCGGTGCCGTTGGCGTTGCGCGACGCGTAGTTCTCTTCCTTGGCCTTGTAGTCTTGGGTGTTTGTCGCATTGTTCTTCGCAGACCAGGCCTTGCTCATGATGGGGAAGCTGATGATGTTCTGCAGCAGCATCGGCGTGGGTGCCTCGAGGAGCAGGTCGACCGTGTAGTCGTCGATCTTCTTGATCTCCCTGATGCCGGACACATAGGTCTGCTTGGTGCCCTGGGGCTGCGTGATGCGGCCGAAGCTGAAGACGACGTCGTCCGCCGTGAACGGCGAGCCGTCGTGGAACTTGACGCCGCGGCGCAGGTCGAAGCGCACCTGGGTCTGGGAGACATAAGTCCACTTGGTCGCCAGGGACGGCTCCGGCCGGTAGTTCCGGCCCAGGCGCGTCAGGCCCTCGTAGATGTGGGTGCCGATGGCGTTGGACGTGTTGTGATCCTGCGAGTGCGGGTCCAGCGTCAGGATGTCGTTCTGCGCGGCCCAGCGCAGCGGGGCGGCCATGGCCGTGGACAGCGTCAACGCGGCGAGCAGGGGCAGCAGCCGGAGGGCGGATTTCATGTGGCTTCCTTGGGACGGCAGAAGCCAAAAAATGTAGTCGCCAGGCCCGAGTCGGCGGCTAGGGCTTGTCCCCAAGTTCCAGTGAGCAATCGCAACCGGCGCCGGCCGCGATCCAGCGCCGCACCAGCCAGCCGCGAATGCCGCGGGGCCGCGTCGCCAGTACACCGCACACATAGCGCGAGCCGTCCCAGCGCAGCGCGGCGCAGGCTCCCCGCAGGCGTCGGCTCAGCAGCGCGCCCAGCGGGCAGGGCTCGACCAGGCAGCAGATGCCGCAGCCATTGCAGGGCGCGCCGGGCGCCGGCTTGGGCGGGGCGTCGGGGTGGATGTGGATGTGGATGAAGCGTGACGGCTTGTTCATGTGGGCGGAATCATGGGCCCGGCAGGCTCGGCCGCTGGGGAGGTTGCCGCCGCGGAGCGACGGGCATGGGCCACTCGATTCCACAACATCGAGGATGCGAGTCCTCAGGGGCTGGCCTAGGCTGCCGCGCAGGGAGCTTCTCCGATGGCAGGGAAAAAATTCCAGCGGCCGGTGCGCCGCAACGCAGCGCCAGACCCGAAACCGCCGCGATTGGCACCATACCTTCAGATGCTGCCGTCGCTGCTGCAAGCGCTGATCATGGCGGGCGTGGCCTATTTCGTCACGAGCCGGGTGGAGCAGGCGCTCAAGGAAAGGCAGGCGACCGTGGCCAGCGTCACGGCGATGACCCAACTGCTCAAGGACATCGACGCGGCCACGGGCGATGGCAGGGAGGCGCAGCGCAAAAGCCTGGCGCGCCAGCTCTCGATGTACGGCGTGGATGCCATCGGGCCGCTGGTGATCCTGGCGGTCGACAAGGACATGGAGATCGCCGTGCCGGAGGAAGGCCTGACCCTCATCGCCATCAGGCACAAGGCGGAGGTCTGCGCCGCGCTGGGCAGTCTGCTGCGCAGCCGTGAGCAGTTCCCGGACGCGGTGACGCAGATGAAGTCCCTGGAGCGGCGCACGAAAGACCTGGGTTGCATGGAGAGGGTCAAGACATGCGCAGCGCGCTGAAGGTAGGGCTGCTGGCCCTGGGTTGCTGCCTGGCTCCGCTGGCCCAGGCGACCATAGACTGCCAGCGTGCGCAGACGCGACGCGACGTGGCCACCAAGCCGGCCGTCATCGCCTACCGCGACGAGGCTGCGGCCAGCGCCTCAGAGGCCGAGCTGGTGAGCCTGGAGCGAGAGCTGGCCAGTGAGGTCTTGTCGGACTACTGGAGGCTGCTGCCCAGGCCGGCAGGCGTCGCGGGGCTGGCGTTCGTCATCTGCAGCCAGAAGACCGGCAGCACGCTGGAGGATGCCAACGACGTCATCCGCCTGCAGAACTTCAACGTGACGGTGGCCATCTGGCGCGAACGCGGCCAGCCGGGGGTTTTCTATGCCGTCGTTCCGCAGACTAGGGACGGCAACCCGCCCCCGCCCTTGGAGGATACGGTGGTCGCTGCGGCGGCGTCCGCGTCGGCGCCCGGCGGTGGGCTGCCGAAGTTCTGGGCCATGGGCCTTCAGCGCGGCGATGCGCTGATGAGGGCGCTCGTCGGCTTCGGCTTTGGAAACCGGCTGCTCGACGCCAAAGACTTTCTTCATGCCAAGCTGGTGCTGTGCACGAGCAAGAAGGATTTGCAGCGCTCACTGGACAGCCTGTTGAGGCCGCCGCGACCCGCCGCCGAGCTGCTGGCGAGGATAGAGGAGTCGCTGCTCGTGGCGGAGAAACGCATCGCCGACACCAAGGAGGCCGCCGACCAGACGCTGCGTGCGAACAAGGATCTGCGCGACGGCATCCAGGCCGCCTGCCCACGTTGAGGACGAAATCGCCATGAGCCGCATCTGCGCCTGTCTGCTCGTCGTCTGCCTCTCGCTGCTGCTCGGAGGCTGCGCCAGCGTGATGCGGGCACCTTGCGAGTCACCGCGCATCAGCAACCGCTGGGCGCCGGCAGCCTATGTCGTGAAGCTTCCCCTGGAGGCGGGCCCCCCCGCCCAGGAGGCGCCGGGCCGGCGCGAGCTGGAGACGTTGATGGACGCCCGCGTGATTGCGATGGCCCATGCGGTCGGCAGCACGCACCTGACCCTGCTGGACGAAAGCCCGGGCCATGAATGCGACATCGGCAATGTCTATGACGCCGTCACCACCAACGGCCAGGGCTTTCTCTGGCGCAGCCTGTTCCACAGTGCCGTGTTCATCTGGGGCGACGTCTATGGCGGCGAGGAGGACAGCCTCTTCCTCAAGCTGTACATGCGCGTGTACTGGAACGGCTCCGACGGCGCGGCGCGCGTCGTCTACCCGGGGGGGCGAGGCCAGTCCGACCTGGTGTTCACCAGCCGCTTCCCCGACTCCACGATCTCCTTCCCGCGCCGGCGCCTGGATGCCGCCACGCTCAAGCGCATGAGGGAGCAGTTGACCCATCTGCAGGCCAGGCTCCTGCCGGACGTGAACGCGCCGCCCGCGGCGCTGACGCGGCAGTTCGTCATCGCCGCCGCGGACGACAAGTGGCTGAAGCTCAGCTCCCTGGATGGGCGGGAGGCCTGGGTACCCCAGGCCAACGTGGCCGAGCTGTCCACCGCGCTGCTGCCCGAGCTGGAGTTTGCGCAGGGGGTGGTGGCCTACCTCAACTTCAAGGTGACGCGTTCGGCCGAGGCGGCGCGCGGCAGTCTGGCGGCGCTGGATGCGTTCAAGCGGGCGCCTGTCCCGGAGGGCGCGAGAGGCTCGCAGCTGGAGCTGCCGCTGGCGATTGCCGACGTGATCGCCAGCGCACTGGGGCGGGCCCGGGAGAAGGAGCAGGAGGTATTCGACAGCTACCGGAACGCGCAGGGCGGCGCCCCCGCGCTGGGGACGGGCAAGACGTTGAGTGATGAGCTGAGGGATGTGCGGAACCCGTCCTATGTGACGCCAGCGATCGGCTTTGCCAATGCCCAGGCGCTGGTGCCAGCCGACAGCGACATCCTGACCTTGTCGGCTTTGGGCCAGATCCCCTACTGCTGCACGAGCGGCGATGCCGAGGAGCGAAGCCGACGCATCAAGCGCATCACGCAGGCCCTGGAGGGCGCGCGCGCCATCGACGCGGCCAATATCGCCACCGTGCAGAACCTACTGAACTGGTACCTGCTGCTGCTGCGGTTGGACGCGGATCTCCTGCCCCACCCCCCTGCTGAACTGGCGCGGCGCGTGGCCTCGCTGCAACGCATCGTGGAGCCCCGCTGACGTGGCGCGACAGTCGTCAACGCTGAGGATTTGCCGGCCTGGCTTAACGCCCAGAATGCCGGCACCAAAGGCCGATTCGGAGGGGAGCATGAGCGCAACATTCCTGGCACCCGGCCATGTGGCCCGTCGCGTCTGGTCCGCCCTGCTGCTGGCCGCGCTGGCCTGGCAAGGCGTGGCGCGGGCCCAGGCCGGCGAGACGCTGCCGCCGCTGAGCGCGTTGCCGTCGCCGTTGCCCTATGGGCTGATTTCGGAATCCGACTACGCCCTGCGCTTCGAGCAGGAAGTGGTGCCGCTGTGGCATGCCCGGGTCGAGCGCGGCAGGTTCAAGGGCGCGGGCGGGCTCATGCTGGAGTACGCCCGAGTGGCGGTGCCCAACGAGCGCGGCGCGGTGGTCATCGTGAGCGGCCGTACCGAGAACCTGCTGAAGTACCAGGAGGTGGTGGCAGACCTGGTGCGGCAGGGCTATTCGGTCTATATCCACGACCACCGCGGGCAGGGCTTCTCTCCGCGGCTGCTGGCGGAACGGGAGAAGGGGCATGTCGAGCGTTTCGATGACTACGTCGACGACCTGCAGGCCTTTCTGGCGGACGTGGTGCGCCAGGGGCGTCACACCACGCTGCTGCTGCTGGCCCACTCCATGGGCGGCGCCATCGCGAGCCGGCACCTGGAGCGCTTTCCCGGCACGTTTGCGGCGGCCGCGCTGTCTTCGCCCATGCACCAGCCCAACGCCAAGATCCTCATCTCGGCGGATTCGAGTTGCGGCTGGTTCCGGGCCACGGGCTGGGCTTTTAGCGAGCAGTGGGCGGGCTGGGCCGCCAAGCCCTATGGTCATGTGGACTACGACGACGCCACGAACGACTACACCCACTCGCCGGGACGCTGGGCCCAGGTGCTGAAGGTCGAGAGGGAGCGCCCCGAGGTGCGGCTGGGCGGGCCCACGCGCGGCTGGGTGTCCGAGGCCTGTGCGGCATCCGCCAAGCTGATCGCGGACGCCGGCCTGATCAGCACGCCGGTGCTGGTGTTGCAGGCCGGCGCCGACACCGCCGTCACGGCCGCAGGGCAGGCCGATTTCTGCGCCGCGTTGGCGAGCGGGACGCAACGCCGCTGCGAGACCGGCGGGCCGCGCACCATCGACGGTGCCCGGCATGAGCTGCTGATCGAGGCCGACCGCTACCGCGTGCCGGCCATGTCGGCCATTCTGGAGTTCTTCGGCCGCCATCAGGCCCGGCCATGAGCCCAAGGGAGGGAGCGATGAGCCATCTGCCCAGACTTCTCGCGGCCGCCATGTTGGCCGCCACAGGCGCCGCCGCATGGGCCCAGTCGCCGCCTCCGGCCACCGATGCTGCCGCCACGGCGCTGGCCGAGCTGACTCGCCAGCTCGGCACCTATGTCGCCGTGCTGGCCGGTACGGCGGGCTTGGTGGTGGCCTTGCTGGAGGCCTACAAGAAGCTGTTCTCCATACGCGGCAAGTTCCACCGCACGGCTGTGATGCGCTGGCTGTCGCAGAACAGCGGCAGCATTCCGCCCGCGCTGCAGCTGGCCAGGCCCGGCCTGCTGTCGGCGGTGCTGCTGGGCGGTGGCAGCCACTATGACGTCCCGGCCGCGCGCGCGGCGACGCAGGTGAAGCAGGGCGGCGGCACCCTGCCTTATGACGCCGGCATGGCCTATGCCGAGCTGTTCCATCTCACCTCCGGCCAGGCCTTGCCGGCCGCACCACACCCGCTCGGCGCGGTGCTGCGCTGGCGCGGCGTGGACCGCGCGGTGTTCGAGCTGGACACTTCTCGCATGATGTCGCAGGTGCAGGACGCGGCAGATTCGGTGCTGAACAACCCCGACCTCTACCCCCACCTCTACGCCTTTCTGACGCGTGGCGCCGATCCGGCCGATTCGGCGGGTTGGCGCAGCTTCGTGCTAAACCCGCCGGCGCACGGGGCCGCCAAGACGGACACCGATCGCTATGCCAGGGTCCGCATGCTGATGCGCCGCCAGCTCGATGGCTTCCAGACGGTGACGAGCAGCCGTTGGGAGGACTTGAACAAGATGTGGGCGATGCTGGCCGGCGCGGCGCTGCTCTTCGTGGCCCTGGTCATCGCGTCGGACCCGGCATTCTCCCAAGGGCCGCTGGATCCATGGCGGTCGTTGAGCGACGGCTGGGGGCAGATGATGTGCCATTCCGTGTCCCTGTTGGGCGTGCTGCTCAAGGCCGTGCTGGGAGGGGTGCTGGCCCCGGTGGCCAAGGACTTGCTGAACGGCCTGTCGTCGGTCAGGTTCACCAAATAGCCCTGGGCGAGCTTCGTCGTGGCGCGCTTCGAAGGCAACAACCCCGACTACGCTGCGGGCCTGGTGCTGAACATGCGCGAGGTCGACGAGGGTGGGCCCGTGTTGTCGCCATGCAGTGCTGACTGGCGAGCCGGCCAATCGCGCCGCCAGACCGAGCTGCTGGTGCTGGTGCATGGCTTCAACAACCACCGCCGCGAGGCTCAGGATGCCTACCTGGGCTTTCGCGCGCTGCAGAAGCAGCGGCTGGACGCGGCCTACACCAGCGGCTTCGAAGACATGCTGGGCGACGGCTTCTGGCCGGGGGACGCCAACTTCACGGGCCCGCTGGACCTGGTGGATTTTCTGGTCTATCCGGCCACCGTCGCCCGGGCTAAGCAGACCGCAGTGGTGCTGGCCGGCTACCTGGCCACCCAGCGCGCCGACGTCGTCAGCCTCTCCTTCGTGGGGCATTCCATGGGTTGCCGCGTCATCCTGGAGACTATCAAGCTGCTTTTGCCCGTGCCGGGTTACCGCGACCGCATCGCCAAGGTTTGCCTGATGGCCGCGGCTGTTCCCACCCGCGCCGTGTTCCCGGGCGGCGATCTGGCGGACGCGCTGGGCGCCGCCAGGCAGGTGGAGGTGCTGCACTCCAGCGACGACTTGGTGCTCAACCTGGCCTTCCCCATCGGCCAGACGCTGGCCGGCGATGGCTTCTTCCCCGAAGCCATAGGCCGCCACGGCAACATCCCCGCGTCCCCCGGCCATGTGGACCGTCATCGCGTGGCAAATGCCGGGCATAGTGACTACTGGGGCTGGAACGGCAGCGCCGCCAGTGCTGCCGCGGCGGACCTGGTGTCGCAGCTGCTGGCCGTGGGCGTCACCTGGCGCCGGCTGCCTGACGTCGTCTTGCCGGCGCGGTCGGCGGCACCCGAGCGGGCCGGCCCGGCGCCGCGGGTGGTGGGCCGCTGCTGAAGAGTGCGCCGGGGCGACCTGCACCCCGGGGCATTGCGAGGGGGGGGCGCACCCCGTCGGCCGCAGGTGGCGGCCGGCCCGGGTCAGGTCTTGACGCCCAGCTCGCGCAGCCGCTCGTTCAGATAGCTGTCCGCCGTGTAGCGGTCGCTCAAGACCACGTCGTCGCGCGGATGCAGGAACAGCGGCAGCGACACGCGGCTCTTCTTCGCACCTTCGCCGGTCGGGTTGACGACGCGGTGCTGCGTGGACGGGTAGTAGCCCTCGGAGGCTTCCTGCAGCATGTCGCCGATATTGATGGTGAGGGTGCCGAAGTCGCAGGGCACGTCATGCCACTGGTCGTCCTTGCCTAGCACCTGCAGGCCCGGCTCGTTGGCGGCGGGCAGGATGGTCAGCAGGTTGATGTCGCCATGCGCGGCGGCGCGGATGGAGCCGACGGGCTCATCGCCAGTCAGCGGCGGATAGCGCAACACGCGCAGCAGCGTCTTGGTGCTGCCCTTGATCATGTTGGACAACGGCTCGCGATACTTCGCGGCGATCTCGGGCGGCGTGTACTTCTCGACCCACCCCAGCAGCTCCTCGGCCAGCGCGTTGGCCTCGCGGTAGTAGGCGAGGGCGTCTTCCCTCAACTGCGGCGGTATGCGGCCCCAGGGGTAGATGTGGAAGTACTCCTTGATGTCCTTTTGTTTGGAGCCCTTCGCGGTTTCTGAAATCTCGGTTGAGAACCAGCCGTCCTGCGTCTCCTTGGAAAACGCGTACGCGTCCTTGCCGTCGCCGTTGAAGAAAGCCAGCCAGTCGGCGTAGATCTTCTCGACCAGGGCCTGGCGTATCGGGTGGTTGGTCAGCACGCCGAAGCCGGTTTCGTGCAGGGAACGGGTGAACTTATCGGCCGCATCGGGCGCGCGGTAGTCGACGACCTGGACTTGCATGGGATCTCCTGGATGTCCCTTGGGCGCAGCCATTCAATGGCGGGGCTGTCGCGGGTAAGGAGTTTACTTATCCGTCAACTTTCTGACGCCCATCAAGGCTTGTCGGGCAAACCCTTGGTGCTAGAGTTCGCCCCCTGAGATGGAACCGGTCTGTTACTCGGAAAGTCAGCAACCCGCGTGGGCGGCAGGCTTTGCATGCAGCGGAAATGGTTCCCGGTCCTTCCCGTCCCTTTGCTGGCAACAGCGAGGTGGGTCGCAATCCGCCAATCGGTCGAGCCGTGTCGCGGAAGGTTCTTCAACCAGCCAACTCCCTGGAAACCGGGGCATGAGGTGAGCGAAAGATGATGCAGCAATACAGGTCCAACTCCTACCTGTTCGGCGGAAACGCGCCGTATGTGGAGGAGATGTACGAGGCCTACCTCGACAACCCCGGTTCTGTCCCGGACAACTGGCGCACGTATTTCGATGCGTTGCAGCATGTCCCCGCCGTCGACGGCAGTGAAGCCCGCGACGTGGCCCATGCGCCTGTCATCGAATCTTTCGCTCAACGTGCCAAGGCCAATGCCTTCGCCAACAAGGCCTCCAGCGCCGACCTCGCCGTCGCCCGCAAGCAGGTCCATGTCCAGTCGCTGATCGCGGCCTACCGCTTCCTCGGCAACCGTTGGGCTGAGCTGGACCCCCTCAAGCGCGCTGAGCGCCCCAAGATCCCCGAGCTCGACCCCGCGTTCTACGACCTGACCGAGTCCGACATGGACATCTCGTTCAGCGCCGTGAACAGCTATTTCGGTGGCGAGACGATGACGCTGCGCCAGATCGTGCAGGCCCTGCGCGAGACCTACTGCGGCAGCATCGGCTCCGAGTTCATGCACGGTTCCGACCCTGGCGAGAAGCGCTGGTGGCAGGAGCGCCTGGAAAAGGCACGCGGCAAGCCGAGCTACGGCGCCGAGAAGAAGAAGCACATCCTTGAGCGGCTGACCGCCGCCGAGGGCCTGGAGCGGTACCTGCACACCAAGTACGTCGGCCAGAAGCGCTTCTCGCTGGAAGGTGGCGAGAGCTTCATCGCCGCGATGGACGAGCTGATCCAGCACGGCGGTGAGCGTGGCGTGCAGGAAATCGTCATTGGCATGGCCCACCGCGGCCGCCTGAACGTGCTGGTGAATACGCTGGGCAAGATGCCCGCGGACCTTTTCGCCGAGTTCGAGCACAAGGCGGCCGAAGACCTGCCGGCTGGCGACGTGAAGTACCACCAGGGCTTCAGCTCCGACGTGTCCACGTCGGGCGGGCCAGTGCACCTGTCGCTGGCCTTCAACCCCTCGCATCTGGAAATCGTCAACCCGGTGGTGGAAGGCAGCGTGCGTGCTCGCCAGGATCGCCGCGGCGACAAGGACGGCATGCAGGTGCTGCCGGTGCTGGTGCACGGCGATGCAGCCTTCGGCGGCCAGGGCGTCGTGCAGGAAACGCTGGCGATGGCCCAGACCCGCGGCTACCGGACGGGCGGCACGGTGCACATCGTCATCAACAACCAGATCGGCTTCACCACCAGCGACCCGCGCGACCTGCGCTCGACCTGGTACTGCTCCGACGTCGTCAAGATGATCGAGGCGCCGGTGCTGCACGTGAACGGCGACGATCCCGAGGCGGTCGTGTGGGCCATGGAGCTGTGCATGGACTACCGTGCCGAGTTCAAGAAGGACGTGGTGCTGGACATCGTGTGCTTCCGCAAGCTGGGCCACAACGAGCAGGACACGCCGGCCCTGACGCAGCCGCTGATGTACAAGAAGATCGCCGCCCACCCCGGCACGCGCAAGGTCTACGCAGACAAGCTGGTCGCGCAGGGTGTGCTGACCGCTGAAGGCCCTGACGAGATGGTCAAGGCCTACCGCGCCGCGATGGACGAGGGCCGCCACACGGTAGACCCGGTGCTGACCAACTTCAAGAGCAAGTTCGCCACCGACTGGTCGCCCTTCCTCGGCAAGAAGTGGACGGACAGCTGCGATACCGCCATCCCCGGCGCCGAATGGAAGCGCCTGGCCGAGAAGATCACGACGCTGCCCAAGGACTTCGCCGCTCACAACCTCGTCAGCAAGCTGTACAACGACCGCGCTGCGATGGGTCGTGGCGAGATAAATGTTGACTGGGGCATGGGCGAACACATGGCGTTCGCGTCGCTGGTGGCTTCGGGCTACCCGGTGCGCCTGTCGGGCGAGGACGCCGGCCGCGGCACCTTCACGCACCGCCACGCCGTGCTGCACGACCAGAACCGCTCGAACTGGGACGAAGGCGCCTATGTGCCGCTGCAGAACGTGGGCGAGGGCCAGGCGCCCTTCGTCGTCATCGATTCCATCCTGTCCGAAGAGGCGGTGCTTGGCTTCGAGTACGGCTACGCCGCTGCAGAGCCCAACACGCTGACCATCTGGGAAGCCCAGTTCGGCGATTTCGTCAATGGCGCCCAAGTCGTCATCGATCAGTTCATTGCCTCTGGCGAAGTGAAGTGGGGCCGCTCCAACGGCCTGACGATGATGCTGCCGCATGGCTACGAAGGCCAGGGCCCCGAGCACAGCTCGGCCCGTCTGGAGCGCTTCATGCAGCTGGCTGCGGACAACAACATGCAGATCGTGCAGCCCACCAATGCGGCTCAGATCTTCCACGTGTTGCGCCGCCAGATGCTGCGGATGTTCCGCAAGCCGCTGGTCATCATGACGCCCAAGAGCCTGCTGCGTGCGAAGGATGCGACGTCGCCGTTGGCAGAGTTCACCAAGGGCGAGTTCAAGACCGTCATCGGCGAGCTGGACGAGAGCATCGTGGCCGACAAGGTCAAGCGCGTCATCGTCTGCTCGGGCAAGGTGTATTACGACCTGGTGCGCAAGCGCGAGGAGAAGAAGTCGCACGACACCGCCATCGTCCGGGTCGAGCAGCTCTATCCCTTCCCGCACAAGGCTTTCGCGGCCGAGTTGAAGAAGTACCCGAACGCCAGCGACATCGTCTGGTGCCAGGACGAACCGCAGAACCAGGGCGCCTGGTTCTTCGTGCAGCACTACGTGCACGAGAACATGACCGAAGGCCAGAAGCTCGGCTACGCCGGCCGCCCGGCCAGCGCCAGCCCCGCCTGCGGTTACGCCCACCTGCACCAGGAGCAGCAGAAGGCCCTGCTGGATCAGGCCTTCGCCAAGCTCAAGGGCTTCATCCTCACCAAGTAAGACCGCACGCGCAGCGCCCCCGAGGCGCTGCGTTCGCTCGCGCCTGCACCACATCACACCGAATAAAGAACACGGAGCCTCACATCATGGCCATCGTTGACGTCCAAGTTCCCCAGTTTTCCGAATCCGTTTCCGAGGGCACGCTGCTGACCTGGAAGAAGAAGCCCGGCGAAGCCGTCACCGTCGACGAGACCCTCGTCGAGATCGAGACCGACAAGGTCGTGCTGGAAGTGCCGGCACCCGCTGCCGGCGTGCTGAGCGAGATCATCAAGGCCGACGGCTCCACCGTCGTCAGCCAGGAACTGCTGGCAAAGATCGACACCGAAGGCAAGGCCGGCGCAGCCGCGCCTGCGCCCGCGGCCGCCCCGGCCGCAGCGCCTGCCGCGACTTCCGCCGCTGCCGCCAGCAAGGGCGACGTGGCCATGCCCGCGGCCGCCAAGATCCTGGCCGAGAAGGGCTTGTCGGCTACCGACGTCGCCGGCTCCGGCAAGGACGGCCGTGTGACCAAGGGTGACGCCCTGGCCGCCGGCGCCAAGCCCGCTGCCGCGCCGCTGGTCGTGCCCGCGGCACCCGCCGTCGCCAAGCCGTTGCCGGCCGTGGCTGCGCCGCAGGCCCAGAACCTGGGCGACCGCCCCGAGCAGCGTGTGCCCATGACCCGCCTGCGCGCCCGCATCGCCGAGCGCCTGCTGCAGTCGCAGTCCACCAACGCCATCCTGACCACCTTCAACGAGGTCAACATGGCCCCGGTGATGGAGCTGCGCAAGAAGTTCCAGGACAGCTTCACGAAGGAGCATGGCACCAAGCTTGGCTTCATGAGCTTCTTCGTCAAGGCCGCGGTCCACGCGCTGAAGAAGTACCCGATCCTGAACGCGTCGGTCGACGGCAATGACATCGTCTATCACGGCTACTTCGACATCGGCATCGCCGTCGGTTCGCCGCGCGGCCTGGTGGTGCCCATCCTGCGCAATGCAGACCAGATGAGCTTCGCCGACATCGAGAAGAAGATCGCCGAGTACGGCAAGAAAGCGCAGGAAGGCAAGCTGGGCATCGACGAGATGAGCGGCGGCACCTTCTCCATCTCGAACGGCGGCACCTTCGGCTCCATGCTGTCCACGCCCATCATCAACCCGCCGCAATCGGCCATTCTGGGCGTGCACGCCACCAAGGATCGCGCGGTGGTGGAAAACGGCCAGATCGTCATCCGACCGATCAACTACCTGGCCATGTCCTATGACCACCGCATCATCGACGGCCGCGAAGCCGTGCTGGGTCTGGTGGCGATGAAGGACGCGCTGGAAGACCCGGCGCGTCTGCTGTTCGACATCTAAGTCGGATCAGCCGCATGTCGATGGCGGATGAGTTGGAACGTCTGCAGAAGCTGCATGCGAGCGGAGCCTTGAGCGACGACGAATATGTCAGCGCAAAGGCTCTCTTGCTCGAACGGCAACCTGCCAGCGCAGCCAGGCAATTCCGGCGCAGCCGCGAAGGTGCTTGGCTGGCTGGTGTTTGCGCAGGCCTGGGCCAATTCAGTGGCGTGCCGGCAATGGTCTGGCGCGCGGGCTTCCTACTCTTCTTGCCAGCGGCGGGCCTCAGCGTGTTGCTCTACACGTTGATGGCCTTCTTTGTACCTATCGAGAGCTGAAAGCAAAGTCGTCATGGCTGATCTCAAACAATTCGACGTCGTCGTCATCGGTGGCGGCCCCGGCGGCTACATCGCCGCCATCCGCGCGGCCCAACTGGGCTTCAACACCGCCTGCATCGACGAGTGGAAGAACGACAAGGGCGGCCCCGCCCCCGGCGGCACCTGCACCAACGTCGGCTGCATCCCGTCCAAGGCACTGCTGCAGTCCAGCGAGCACTTCGAGCACGCCAGGCTGCACTTCGCTGACCACGGCATCAGCACCGGTGACGTCAACATCGACGTCGCCAAGATGCTCGGCCGCAAGGACGTCGTCGTGAAGCAGAACAACGACGGCATCCTCTACCTGTTCAAGAAGAACAAGGTCACGTTCTTCCATGGTCGCGGCAGCTTCGTCGCCGCCAAGGACGGCGGCTACGAGCTGAAGGCCGGCGACGAGACCGTCACCGCCAAGCACGTTGTCGTCGCGACCGGCTCCAACGCCCGTGCGCTGCCGGGCCTGCCGTTCGACGAGGAGCTGGTGCTGTCCAACGACGGCGCACTGCGCATCCCGGCCACGCCGAAGAGGCTGGGCGTCATCGGCTCCGGCGTCATCGGCCTGGAACTGGGTTCGGTGTGGCGCCGCCTGGGCGCCGAGGTGGTCGTGCTGGAGGCTATGTCGGCCTTCCTGCCCGCGGTCGACGAGTCGGTCGCCAAGGAAGCTGCCAAGCTGTTCAAGAAGCAGGGCCTGAGCATCGAGCTGGGCGTCAAGATCGGCGAGGTCAAGACGAGCAAGAAGGGCGTGTCGGTGGCCTACACCGACGCCAAGGGAGCCGAGCAGAAGCTGGATGTCGACAAGCTCATCGTCTCCATCGGCCGCGTGCCCAATACCATTGGTCTGAATGCCGAGGCGGTGGGCCTGAAACTGGACGGCCGCGGTGCTATCGAGGTGGACGCCGACTGCAAGACCAGCCTGCCCAACGTCTGGGCCATCGGTGACGTCGTGCGCGGCCCCATGCTCGCGCACAAGGCCGAGGAAGAGGGCGTGGCGGTGGCTGAGCGCATCGCCGGCCAGCACGGCCATGTGGACTTCGACATCATCCCGTCGGTCATCTACACCAGCCCCGAGATTGCGCAGGTCGGCAAGACCGAGCAGCAGCTCAAGAGCGAAGGCAAGGCCTACAAGGCCGGCCAGTTCCCCTTTCTGGCCAACGGCCGCGCTCGTGCGCTGGGCGACACCTCGGGCTTCGTGAAGATCCTGGCCGACGCCGCGACCGACGAAATCCTGGGCGTGCACATCATCGGCCCGCAGGCCTCCGAGCTGATCGCCGAAGCCACGATGGCGATGGCGTTTAAGGCCTCGGCCGAAGACATCGCGCGGATCTGCCATGCCCACCCCTCGTTGTCGGAATCGACGAAGGAAGCGGCGCTGGCCGTCGACAAGCGCACGCTGAACTTCTGATTCAGCGGCGCGAACAAGAAGGGGCGGCCAGGCAGTCGCCCCTTTTTTTGCCATGACCTCAGTCACCGAGCTTTACCAGCAGACCCTCGCGGAGCGCGGCTTTACCGCCGACGCCGCTCAGCTGCGCGCCATCGAGGCCCTGCAGCGCTGCCAGGACGAGTGGGCCGCCTACAAGGCTCGCCGCAACAATGCGGTGACCAAGCTGCTGGTGCGACCGCCCATCCCGCGGGGCGTCTACATGTACGGCGGCGTGGGCCGGGGCAAGAGCTTCCTCATGGACTGCTTCTTCCAGGCCGTGCCGCTGACGCGCAAGACGCGGCTGCACTTCCACGAGTTCATGCGCGAGGTGCACCGCGAACTTCAGGAGCTCAAGGGCATCGCCGATCCGCTGGAGGAATTGGGCAAGCGCATCGCGCGGCGCTTCCGCCTGATCTGCTTCGATGAGTTCCACGTCGCGGACGTGACCGACGCCATGATCTTGCACCGGCTGCTGGACGCGCTGTTCCGCAATCGCGTCTCCATCGTCACGACGTCCAACTTCCATCCGGACGAGCTTTACCCCAACGGTTTGCACCGTGACCGCATCCTCCCGGCCATCGAGCTCTTGAAGGCCCATCTCGAGGTCATCAATGTCGACGCCGGCACCGACTACCGCCGTCGCACGCTGGAGGACATGAACCTGTACCTGACGCCGTTGAGCGAGACGACCGAGGCGGCGTTGACGCAGGCCTTTGAGTCCCTCGCCGAGGCCCAGGACGAGGACCGCAAGCTGATGATCGAGCACCGCGCGATTTACGCGCGCCGGCGAGCCGGCGGTGTCGTCTGGTTCGATTTCGCAACCCTTTGTGGCGGCCCGCGCTCGCAGAACGACTACCTGGAGCTGGCCAGCCAGTTCCACACTGTCATCCTGTCCGAAGTGCCGGAGATGCCCGTGCGCCTGGCGAGTGAGGCACGTCGCTTCACCTGGCTGGTGGACGTGCTCTACGACCGCCGCGTCAAGCTGATCATCTCGGCCGCCGTGCCGGCCGAGCAGCTTTACACGGAAGGTCCGCTGGCCCACGAGTTCCCTCGCACCGTGTCACGTTTGCAGGAGATGCGCTCGGCCGAATATCTGGCCCTCGCGCGCCGCGAGGTTGATACTTCGCTGACATGAAGTCGTCAGCTCTCATCCTGCTGCTCGTCGCGATGCCCGCCTGGGCCCAGCCGGCGACGCGTGCCGAGGTCTCCGCCCAGCGGGCTGCGATCGAGCAGCGCTTTGCGCGCGAGCAGGCCGAGTGCGAGCAGCGCTTCAGCGTGGCGGCCTGCCTGGATGACCTGCGCCAGCGCCGCCATGATGCGCTGGCGCCCCTGGTGCGGCGCGAGCACGAGCTGGCCGCCGAGGAGCGCCACCAGCGCGCCGAGGCCCAGGCGCAGCGGGTGCGCGAACGCGAACTTGCCGCGGCCCAGGACGAGGGGCAGCGCCGCGAGCGCGTTGTCCCGGCACATGCGTCATCCACACCCGCGTCCCAGCCGGTCCGGGCGCGCAGCCCCGAGCAGGTCGCGCAGGCCCGTCAGCAGGCGGAGCAGAAGGCCGACGCGGAATCCGCCAGGCGTCGCGAACGGGCGCGGGAGCGCGAACTGCGCCAGCAACAACGTCTGGCCACCCATGCGGCCAAGGAAAAGAACCGCACCAAGCCACTGGCTGCACCCTTGCCGCTGCCTGGCGCATCGGCTGCGTCCAAGCCGGACTGATGCTTTTCACGTCGCCCCAGCCGGTGGGGCCGGTGCCCTGGCGGCGCCTCAGTCGAGGTTCTCGAGCTTGACGATGGCGATGGACAGGTTGTCGCCACCCCCGCGTGCCCGCTGGCGCGCCTTGCTCACCAGAAGCTCGGCCGCCTCGCGCGGCGGCAGGCTGTAGAGCACGCTGCCCAGTTCCTGGGCAGTGAAGTAGTGCCACAAGCCGTCGCTGCAGCACATCAGCGTGTCGCCCACTTCCAGGCCTTCAAAGCGCTCCGAGGTGGATGACGGGTCCTGGACCGTGCCCAGGCAAGCCGTCAGCAGATTGCTCTGTGGATGCGAGCTGGCCTCGGCCTCGTTGAGCTGGCCCTCGTCGACGAGGCGTTGCACATAGGAGTGGTCCATCGAGCGCTTGACGAGGCGGGCACCGCGGAACCAGTAGATGCGAGAGTCGCCGGAGTGGATCCAGTACGCGCAGCGGTCGCCGGTGATGACGAAGCTGGCGATGGTGCTGTGCGGCTCCTCCTCGGCGGAGATAGCCGTCAGCTTGATCATCAGGTGCGCCTCGGCCGCAATCTGGCCGAGCAGCTCGGCCGGCGATTCGTCCTCGGGCGAGTAGCGTTCGAACAGCTGGTGCGCGGTCAGCACGACCTGGTCAGCCGCCTTGCGGCCGCCGCTCTTGCCCCCCATGCCGTCGGCCACGATGCCCATCATGCAGCCCGCGACACGCGGGTGGGCGATGACGGCCACCTGATCCTGCTGGTAGGTCCGGTCCCCGCGATGGGTGCCGGTGGCGGCGTTGAGTCGGAATCCGACGGCGGTGGGAGGCGGCATGCCGAAAACTATACTTGGCGGCGAGCTTTCGGCCCGTTGCAACCCGCCTCAGAAACCTTTCGGATGGATGAACAACTTCACTCGGCGTCGCGGCGGCTCATCGAGTTGCGTATGGAGCATGCCGACCTCGACGCGATGATCGATCGCCTCATCGAGGAGCCGCTGGTGGACGAACTGGCGCTGCAGCGGCTGAAGAAGCGCCGCCTCGCCCTGCGCGACATGATGGCCCGGCTGGAGGCCGCCAACGAGCCCGATGAACCCGCCTGATCTCGACGACTGGCTCGACGCCCTCGATCAGGCCACCCCTGCCGCCCCTCCTGCCGCCGACGAGCTCGAACAGGCCGTCGTCGCCGCCTTCGACGCCGACGGCCCCCTGGCGCGGCTGGACCCGGGCTACAAGCCGCGCGAGCCGCAGCTGCAGATGAGCCGCGCCGTGGCGCGGGCGCTGAGCCGCCGCGAAGCCCTGGTCGTCGAGGCCGGCACGGGCGTCGGCAAGACCTTCGCCTACCTTGTGCCGACGCTGCTGGCCGGCAGCCGGGCGCTGATCAGCACGGCCACCAAGAGCCTGCAGGACCAGCTTTTCCTGCGCGACCTGCCGCGACTGACGAAGACGCTGCAGATGCCGGTGCGCCTCGCACTGCTCAAGGGGCGCGGCAGCTATCTCTGCCTGCATCGCATGAAGGAGGCGCGCGTGTCCGGCGAGTTCCCGGACCGACGTACGGCGCTGTCGCTGGCCCGCATCGAGCGCTGGGCGCTGGGTACGGCAACCGGCGACTTCGCCGAGATTGACGGCCTGGACGAGCGCTCGCCCATCATTCCCATCGTCAGTTCCAGCCGCGAAAACTGCCTGGGCCAGGAGTGCCCGGACTGGAAGGCCTGCTACGTCGTCAAGGCCAGACGCGAGGCCATGGAGGCTGACGTCGTTGTCGTCAACCACCACCTCTTCTTTGCCGACGTGACGCTGCGCGACAGTGGCGTGGCCGAGCTGCTACCGAGCGTCGAGATCGCCATCTTTGACGAGGCCCACCAACTCGCCGAAGCCGGCGTGCAGTTCCTCGGCACGGTGCTGGGCACGGCGGCGCTGATCGACTTCGCACGCGACCTTCTGGCCCAGGGCCTGGCCCATGCGCGCGGTGTGCAGGACTGGCAGACCCTGCAGGCCGGCATCGAAAGAGCCGCGCGCGAGCTGCGTCTTGCCGCGGCCGGACCGCTGGCCACGGCGGGCCGCGAACTGCGCGGCACGCTCAAGCTGGGCTGGAAGGAGCGTGCCAGCCAGCCGGGCTTCGCGGCCGCGTTGGCCGGCATCGAAACGGCCTCGGCCGCCGCGCTGGAAGCGCTGACCGCCGTGCGCGAGGCGGCCCCCGACTTCGCCCGCCTGTGCGAGCGCGCCCAGGAACTGCGCGACCTAGCGAAGGCCTTCGCCGCCGAACCCGACCCGGGTGATGTGCGGTGGATCGACATCAGTCCGCATTCGGCGCGACTGGTCGAATCGCCGCTGGACATCCGCGATGCGATGCAGCAGCAGTTGGAAGGGCCACCAAAAGCCTGGGTGTTCACCTCCGCCACGCTGGGCGACGACGAAGGCCTGACCTGGTTCACGGAGCCCGCCGGCCTCACGGACGCCGAGGTGCTGCGCGTCGGCAGCCCCTTCGACTACCCGGCAAACGCGCGCCTCTACGTGCCGCGCGGCTTTCCCAAGCCCAGCGAACCCAGTCACCCGGCCAGCGTCGCGCTGCTGGCCTCGCGCATGGCGCGGGCGCTCGGCGGCCGCACTTTCGTGCTGACGACCACGTTGCGCAATCTGCAGACGGTGGCAGATGCGCTGCGCGAGCGCTTCGAGGAGGCCGGCGACGCCATCGCCGTGTTGCAACAGGGTGCCGCTCCGAAGCGTGTGTTGCTGCAGCGCTTCCTGGACAATCCGGCGGCAGTGCTCGTCGGCTCCGCCAGCTTCTGGGAGGGCATCGACGTGCCAGGCGACGCGCTGCAATGCGTGCTCATCGACAAGCTGCCCTTCCCGCCGCCCAACGACCCGCTCGTCGAGGCGCGCGTGCAGCGCCTGGAGGCCCAGGGGCGCAATGCGTTTTCAGAGTATTTCGTCGCCGAGGCGGCCATCGCGCTGAAGCAGGGCGCCGGACGGCTGATCCGCACCGAGACCGACCGCGGCCTGCTGGTGGTGTGCGACCCCCGCATGGCGGGCATGAACTACGGCCGCCGGCTGCGCGCGGCGCTGCCACCGATGACTGCTGTGGCGAACGAGGCCGAGGCGCTCGCTTGGTTGCAGCGCCTCAATGAAGAACGGGCCTGAAAGGCCCGTTAGCTTCGATTTACCAGAGCTGCCACCAGGGCTTGCGCTTGGCAACGTTGCCTGAGGCGTAGACGCTGTTGGGGAAGTTCTTGTCCAGCACGCGGCGGGCGTCGTCGCGCAGCTGCGCCAGGCCCAGCTTGTCGTAGCTCTCGCTCATGATGAACAGGCCTTCCTCGATGCCGGGCGCATGCTGGAATTCGGCCACGGCGCTCTGCGCGCGATTGGCTGCGGCGACATAGGCTTGGCGGTTGAAGTAGTAGCGCGCCACATGGATCTCGTAGGCCGCCAACGTGTTCGTGATGAAGTTGATGCGGGTCGTTGCCTCGGCCGAGTACCTGGATTCAGGGAATTGCTCGACGAGCTGGCGGAAGGCCAACAGGGCCTCGCGCGAAGCCTGTTGGTCGCGCTCGGCGACGTCCTGGTTGGCCAGGCGACCGAACAGACCCAGGTCCTCGTTGAAGTTGACGATGCCCTTCATGTAGAGGGCGTAGTCCATTGCCGGACTCGACGGGTTGAGCTTGATGAAGCGGTCCAGTGTCGTGATCGCCTGGGCGCGCTCGTTGCTCTTGTAGTAGGCCCACGCCACGTCCAGCGTGGCCTGCTGACCCATGGTCGTGCCGGCGGCGCGGCCCTCGATCTTCTCCAGCGACTTGATGGCGCGGTCGTAGCTGCCCGAGTTCAGGTCGTCCTTGGCGTCTGCATACAATTTGTCCAGCGCTGCCTGGGAGTTTGGATCCTCCTTGGCCGTGGAGCCGCAGCCGCTCATGCCAAGCGCGAACGCCATCAGGACGGCGCCGGCGACGATGCGGCCGGCCTTGAATTTCTCAACAAACATGTCTGGAGTCGACGGCAATGCTGCCGGCCGGTCACGGGGAACAATGGACGCGGAGTATAGGGTGGGGGGTCAAGAGGATTTCGAGCAGGAGACCGACGGGGACGCCGAGGTCGAGCGGCGCGGTGCCGAAGTCGATGCCGCTGGCCACGGCGATCGCCTGGACCGCTGGCTGACGGGTCTGGCGCCCGAGTTCTCCCGCAACCACCTGCAGTCCCTCATTGAACGCGGCTGTGTGACGGTGGACGGCCGGCCGCTGCTGAAAGCCGCGCACAAGCTGCGTGCCGGCCAGCGCGTCGAGGTCGAACTGCAACCCACCGACGAGAGTCGCGCCTTCCGTGCCGAGGCGATGGCGCTGGAATTCGTCTTCGAGGATGAGCACCTGGCCGTCATCAACAAGCCGGCCGGTCTGGTGGTGCATCCCGCGCCGGGCAACTGGTCGGGTACGCTGATGAACGGCCTTCTGGCCCACCATCCGGCCGCTGCCGCCCTGCCGCGCGCCGGCATCGTGCACCGGCTGGACAAGGACACCAGCGGGCTGATGGTGGTCGGCAAGACATTGGAGGCCGTGACTGCGCTGACGCGTCAGATCGCCGCGCGCGAGGTGCACCGCGAATATCTGGCCCTGGCCTGGGGCCGTGTCGAGGAGGCCTTCACCGTGGAGGTGGCGATGCGGCGCGACCCGGTCTCGCGCGTAAAGATGGCAGTTGCGCCCGCCAATCTGGGTAAGCCGGCGCGCACCGACATCTTCCCCCTGGGCGTCGGTGACGTGCAGGGCCGGGCGGTGAGTGCCGTGCACTGTGTGCTCCACACCGGCCGCACCCACCAGATCCGGGTGCACCTGACGCACCGCGGCCACCCGCTGTTGGCAGACGCGCTTTACGGCGGTGCGCCGGCTCTCGGCCTCGCCCGACAGGCCCTGCACGCGGCCCGCCTGGGCTTCACGCATCCGGTCACGCGTGAGGCCTTGACACTGCGTTCGCCTCTGCCTGCCGACATGGCCGCCGCCTGGGCCGAAATCGGGGCCGGCGACTTGCCGGGCTGACCGGCTACAATGCACTCCAGTTGGCGCGCCTGAGCGCCGTGCCCGGCGTCAAGAGACGATGTGGGAACGGCAGCCCGTCGCGGGATCGCAGTCCACCCGGAAGCCGCCAGCCCATCGCCGTGCACCCGGTCCTCTGGACCGATGCCGGACCCGCCCCAGCCATCTGACGAGCGCTTGATGAGCGTCCAGACCGGGGTCACAACGCCAGAGCTCTGCCCATTGAGGGTGCGAAGTTGAGTTCATGAATACCCAGGATGCCAAGCGCGTCCTAGAGACCGCGCTGATCTGTGCCTCGCAGCCGCTGACGCTGCGCGAGTTGCGCAGCCTGTTCGCCGACGAGCTCGGTGCCGATTCCGTGCGCAGCCTGCTCGACGAGCTGAGCCGCGACTGGGAAGGCAAGGGCGTCGAGCTGGTCGCGCTGGCCTCCGGCTGGCGCTTCCAGAGCCGACCTGAGCTGCGCGAATACCTCGACCGGCTGCACCCAGAGAAGCCGCCGCGCTATTCGCGCGCGGTGCTCGAGACGCTGGCCATCATTGCCTACCGCCAGCCGGTCACCCGCGGCGACATCGAGGACATCCGTGGTGTCGTCGTCGCCAGCCAGATCGTCAAGCAGCTGGAGGACCGCGGCTGGATCGAGGCCATCGGCCACCGCGAAACGCCCGGTCGTCCTGCGCTGTACGCGACGACCAAGGCCTTCCTCGATGACCTGGGCCTGGCCAGCCTGGAGCAATTACCGGCCCTGGAAGTCGGCAGCGAGCCGCCGGCCTTTGAAGCCTTGCAGGGCCAACTGCTGGAAGCCGCCGAAGAGGCGGAGCCTACAGACACGCCGGCCGAGGTAACGACGCCATCCGAGGCAGTGACGCCAGCCGAGGTAGCGACGCCAGCCGAAGAAGTGACGCCAGCCGAAGAAGTGACGCCAGCCGAGGCAGTGACGTCAGCCGAAGCAGCGACGTCAGCCGAAGCAGCCATATCGGTCAAAGCAGCAATGCCGGCCGATGCGCCCGCGCCGTCGCTGAGCCTGTTCGGCGCCGACGGTACGCCGGCGCTCCCCAATCCCGACCCCCAAGATCCGCCCCCCCAAACCCAGCCCGAATCCGCATGAACGACGCTGCCGATCAAGACAATTCCCTGCCTCCTGCCGCTGACGCCGAGGCGCCTGCCGCAGGAGGAGCCGCCCCGTGAGCAACAACAAGAAGATCAACCTGAAAGAGCTGGACATCAACAACATCGGTGGCTGGCCTCGCCAGGCACAGATGGGGTTCTGCGCAATCGTCGCCGTGATCATCATCCTG
>NZ_DASWYS010000318.1:0-27786 GCF_036404855.1 Roseateles sp. | reverse complement strand
AATGGAGCGATCACGGACTTCGGGCCCCGCCATGGAATGCCCGGCCTTAGCTTCGGTCATGTTGAATCCTCGTTCTTCTCTGACTCTTGAGTCCGCGATGGGTCACTTGGCTGGGTTCGGCAACTGGCCGATGACACGACGCTGCGCGTCCGCAATCGCCAAACGCCCCTTCTTTTTAGAACCGGGCTTGGGCATCACACCGATGACCGGAATGCCCAGGCCAACAGTGAGGTCCTCCACAAGGCGGATGCGACGGTCCATGATCTCCCTGATGAAGGCAGCAAGCACACCGAGGAGCGTGCCGCCAAACACGGCCAGAAGCAGATTCAGCGTCGGGTTCGGGAACGACGGGTCCGGCGGTGGCAGCGCCACGGTCAGGCCGGACACGTTGCTCTGAGTAGCCTGGCCTTCGAGGCTGGACTGCGTCAAGCGCGCCAGCACGGCGTCATAGGCTCGCTGCGCGTTGTCGACGTCGCGGATCAACACGGCGCCTTCGTCACGAACCTGCTTCATGTGAAGCACCTTGGTGCGCTGGGCTTCGAGCTCGGAGCGCACCTGTGCTTCGCGCTGTCTGTTGATCGTGTTGGTCACGCCCACGCCGCCGGTGATGCGCCGGGTTTCGTCGACGATCTTGAGCCTGGTCTCGGCGATGTTGGCCTTGAGCTCGATGACCTGCGGATTGCTGTCTCCAAGGCGGGAGCCAAGCTCCTGCAATCGAGCTTCGGAACGCGCGAGATCGGACTTGAGTTGGCCCACGATGGGGCTGTTCAACACTTCGGTCAGACGGTCCGCCGACGCGCCGGTTGCCTGGGCATTGCGGCTGACAGACTCGGCGGAGATGGCCTGCAACGCCACCAGTTGTGAGGACAGCTCGCTCATGCGTGCGTTCTCGACATCCAGGCGCTCGTCGGCGTTGAAGATGCCCTTCTCGCGCTGGAACGCGCTGAGCTTGGCCTGAGCTGCCTCCAGTGTGTCGCGCGCCTCCTTGGAGCGAGCATCGAAGAAGCTGCTGTAGCGTTTAGCCGGATCGGTCTTCAGCTCCAGCACGGTGTCGAGATAGGCCTGGACAAAGGCATTGGCCAGGCCCGCTGCGAACTTCGGATCGGGGGCCTTGTACGAAACGCTGACGACATTGGACTCGCGCGAAGGCTTGACATCCATCTTCTTCTGGAAGCTGTCGGCCAGCCAGACCTCCATGCTCCCTTCGCCCCCGGTCGCATCCAACCACTGCTGGCGGATTTGCGGGTTCTCGGTCAACTTCAGCATGCGCACGACGCGCTGGGCGACACGATCACTCTGGATGATGTCGACCTGTGTAGCCATGAAGGCCGGTGTCACCAGCGAGGGATAGCCCAATGCCGAGAACGGATCTGGCTTGGCGTCGACCACGATGCTGGCAGTCGCTGTGTACTGCTTGGTGAGCGTCAGGCTCAGCACAACACTGATCAGCACGATTCCGAGCAAAACCCCCAGGGCCAGCATCCAGCGCGCACGCAGGATGGCAATGAACTGTCCAAATGTCATAGCGGGCTCAATTCAAACGTTTCAGAACAGGCTTTCCTTGACGTAGACGACGTCGCCTTCCTTGAGGCCGTCGTCCATGCCCGGCTGCACCACCTGTACCTTGCCATCGGCCGACTTGCGATGTACTCGGATGCCACGCTCGGTGCCACGCTGGTTCAGGCCGCCACCGGAGGCGAGCGCCTGCATCAGCGTCATGCCACGCTCCAGCCGCATCGGGCCGGGGCGTTGCACCTCACCATAGATATAGACCAGCGGCGCGCGGTCCACCCACAGCACGTCGCCGTTCTGGATCACCACGTCGCTGGCCCGGCTGGCATCGGCGCTGGGGCCGAAGACGCTGGGCAGATCGATTTCCATGCGGAAGGGCTTGCCGGCGCGCGTGCCGCTGAGCACGAGGATGTCGGCGCCGGTGGTGGCCACGCCGCCGGCATTGGCCAGCAGGTCGGTCATGCGCATATCGGTCGTCTCGATCGGGTAGCGCCCCGGACGGTTGACCTGGCCCAGCACGCTGGCCTGGTTGCCCT
Source organism: Roseateles sp. (assembly GCF_036404855.1). Classification (GTDB taxonomy): domain Bacteria; phylum Pseudomonadota; class Gammaproteobacteria; order Burkholderiales; family Burkholderiaceae_C; genus Pelomonas. Next base: position 25,738 of record NZ_DASWYS010000318.1, on the reverse strand, counting down.
TGACCTGCAGCAGGATCAACGTGACCTGGGGCGACTTCACGAAGTTGCCGTTCTTCAGGCCATCAGCGATGAGCTTCTCAGCCGCGCTGACGCCGAGGCCGCCGATGCGCACGCTGCCCAGCAACGGGTAGCTGATGACACCGGTTTCGGAGACGCGTGTTTCCAGCGTCAGGTCGGGGTTCTGATAGACGACGACGCGGACGACGTCGCCTGCACCCAGCCGGTATTCGGCCGCCACGGCGGTGGCCGTCGCAGTGGCCATGCCGGCCTGGGCCTGGGCACCTGCGGCGCCGAGGCCGAGCACGGCAGCGAGAAAGAGGTTCTGGACGCGCATCACTTCAGCCCCATGCCCTTGGAAATGGCATCGTGATCAAGGCCACTGGCCGCAGGCGCCACGACTGCCGGGGTCTCGGAGGCGGCCGGCTGCGCGGCCGGCGCACCGGCGGCTGCCGGCTGCGCGAACTTGCCGACGTACTCGATCTTCGAGCTGTCGCGCAGCGCCTTGACGTCCTTCTGCACCGCCTCGGCCTTGCGCTGGTTCAGCAGGAAGGCTTCGATGGCGGGGCGGGCACGCGCCTCGTCCACGGGCTGACTGCGCGAGCCGACGAGGAACAGAACGGTCAGGCCGGCGGGGCTGGGGCTGACCATGGAGTCGCCATCCTTCATCCGGGCGATGGCATCCACGCTGGCCAGCGGCAGCTGCTCGGCAGCACGCACAGCTTGGTTGCCGTTGAAACGCAGCTCGGCGGACTTCAGGTACTCGGCGAACTCGTTGAGGCTTTTGGAAGCCGCCAGCTTCGCGCGGATGGCCTCGAACTGTTCGGGCCTGGCTTCGATCTGCAGCTCCTGCAGGCTGTAAATGCGGCGCTCCTTGAACAGGGCCGGCTTGTCGTTGTAGTACTTGGCGATCTCTTCGCTGCTGGGCTTGGCGACGCCCTCGCCGATGCGCTCGGCGTAGGCCCTGGCGACGATTTCGCGCTTGGCGGCTTCGATCTGCTGGACGACGCGCGGGTCACGGTCGAGCTTGAGCTCCTGGCCCTTCTGCACCGCGAGTTCCTGGTCGATCAGGCGCTCCAGCACCTGCCGGCTGGCGGCCTCGGCCTGCTCGGGCTTGAGGCCCGGCTGGCGCTGCAACACGAAGTTGATCTGGTGGACAGTGATCTCTTCCTTGTTGACCTTGGCGGCCGTCTGGGACGCCTTGTCACCTTTGTCACCACCGCAGGCCGCCAGCAGCGCCGCGGCCGCAACGGCGACCAGCAGCTGGGAGGCACGGGGATGGATCAGTTGGTTAGCCATCTGACGAGGGTCCTTGTTATGCATGGGAAGGGCCTCCTGCCCCAAGTAAGCGAACGAGTGTAGCGGCGCGATATGTCGCTTCCGCGAGCCGCTCGACCCCATTACTGGCTTCGTGAGCGGTACGCGGTTAGAGCAGTTTCAAGCGAAGAGTTCCCTGGCCCCCACATTCAAGGGGGATGGGTCCAATCGATCAGGATAGCGCCGCCACAACGCGGCCCGCGATGCACGCGGGGAGCCGTTAACCCTAGGCCGGAACTAGCACTTGATGCCGGCGTGCAGGGCGACGATGCCGGCACTGAGGTTGTGGACGTCCACGTGGCCGAAGCCCGCCGTCTTCATCATGGCCTTCAGCGTCGCCTGGTCCGGATGCATGCGGATGGACTCGGCCAGGTACTTGTAGCTCTCGGCGTCGCCCGCAAACAGCGAGCCCAGCTTGGGCAGGATGTTGAAGGAATACCAGTCGTAGGGCTTGCGCAGCGGTTTGGCGATGCGGGAGAACTCCAGCACCAGCAGGCGACCGCCGGGCTTGAGCACGCGGCACATCTCAGCCAGCGCCAGGTCCTTGTGCGTCATGTTGCGCAGGCCGAATGCCACGCTGACGAGGTCGAAGCTCTCGCTCTTGAAAGGCAGCTTCTCGGCGTCGGCCAGGCTGGTCGGCAGGATCAGGCCCTCGTCCAGCAGACGGTCCCGCCCTTGGCGCAACATGGCCTCGTTGATGTCGGTGTGCACGACGACACCTGTTTCACCCACTTTGCGGGCGAAGGCGCGCGACAGGTCGCCCGTACCACCCGCGATGTCCAGCGCGCGCTCGCCCGGCTTGAGGTTGGCCACCTGCACGGTGTAGGCCTTCCAGGCCCGGTGGAGACCGGCCGACATCAGGTCGTTCATCAGGTCGTACTTGGACGCGACGGAGTCGAAGACGCCGCGGACCTTGCCGGCCTTCTCGTTCTCGTCGACCTGCTGGAAACCAAAATGAGTCTGCGTCATGGCATCAATGTGAGTGGCAGGAGCCGCCGGCCTTGACCGGCATGGCGTCGTCGCGGCCCTTGCCGGCGGCGGCGAGGCGGTCTTCGTAGTCGCGCCACAGCGCCTCCTGCTGGCTGCCGAGCTTGTAGAGATAGTCCCAGGAGAACAGGCCGCTCGCATGGCCGTCCGAGAACTCGGGCCGCACGGCGTAGTGCCCGACCGGCTCCAGCCCGGTGATGACAACGTCGCGCTTGCCGGTCTGCAGCACCTCCTGGCCCGGGCCGTGGCCCATGACCTCGGCCGAGGGGCTGTATACGCGCATCAGCTCGAACGGGATGCGAAAGCGCGCGCCGTCGTCGAAGGCAACTTCCAGCACGCGGGACTGCTGGTGGACGGTGATCTCGGTGGGCGAAGCCATGCCGCAAGTGTCCCTCAGAACGATTGGTAGGCGGGCAGCCGGCCATCCCTGGGGCGCACCTGCGTGAAGCGCGCTGCCAGCCGGGACTGCACGCTCACCGGCAGCGGCGCAAACCCGGAGCCGCGAGTGAGGTCGTCACCATGCATGAAGCACCAGTACAGGAACTTCAGCGCGCCCTGGGCCTTGGCCGCCTCGACAGGCTCCGCGTCCACGAGGACGAAGCTGGTCAGTGTGATGGGCCAGGCGTCGGCGCCGGGGCGGTCCAGCAATGTCGCAAGATCGTCGCCTTGGCGGTGCATGTCGCTCTCCAGCACCGCAGCGCTGAAGCCACGCTCCGAAGGCGCGACGAAATGGCCTGCGGCGTTGCGCAGTTTCACGGCGGCGAGTTTGTCGCGCAGCACGCGGTCGTAGGAGACGTACGCAATGGCGCCCGGTGTGGCGCGCAGCGTCTGCACCATGCCGTCGTTGCCTTCGGCCTTCAGCGGCTCGCCGGGCCAGGCCGGAGCCTGTCCGGCACCCACCTCGGCCTTGAACGCGGCGGAGGCCCCTGCCAGGTAGCGGCTGAAACCGTCACTGGTGCCGGACTTCTCGGCACGAACCACGCGCTTGACGGGCAGCGCCGGCAGCGCGAGGCCAGGGTTCAACGCAGCGATGCGCGTGTCGTTCCATGACTTGACGCGACCCATGAAGAGGTCGGCCAGCACCTCGCCATTGAGCTGCAGCGTCGCGCCCAGGCCCGGCAGGTTGACGACGGGCACGACACCCCCCACCAGCATGGGGATCTGCACCAGCTTGGCCTTGGCCAGATCGGCGGCGGGCAGCGGCGCATCGGTACCGCCAAAGTCGACCTTGCGGGCCGTGATCTGCTTGATCCCGTCACCCGAGCCCGTGCCCTTGTAGGTGACGACGCCGCCACCAGCCTTGGCGAAGGCCCGGGCCCAGGTGTCGTAGACCTTGGATGGGAAGGTGGCGCCCTGACCCGCCACCGGCTGGGCCAGGGCGGTCATGCACAGCAGCATGGGGGCAAAGAAGGCCAGAGTCAGGCGCTTGAAGGCGGGCATATCCAGGGCAATGGTCTCGGTGAAAACCCGCAATCATGCCCTGTGTCTTCCGTCGCCCTGCCCGGGCGGGCGGTCTAATCCCTCTTCTTTCCCCGCTTAGCCCCCCCATGACCCGATTCCCTCGCCACCGCCTGGCCATCGCTGCCGCGGCTGCCCTGCTGGGCCTGTCCGCCACCGTCCACGCCCTCGACTTGAGCGGCCTGTCCAAGGACGTCGCCCCCTGCGACGACTTTTACACCTTCGTCAACGGCACCTGGGAGGCCGCCACCGAGCTGCCTGCCAGCCGCGCTCGCATCGGCAGCTTTGATCAGTTGCGCCAGAACAATGATGCGCTGCTGGAAAAGGCGCTGAAGGACCTGGCCGACAAGCCCGCGCTGCAGACGACGCCCGGCCTGAAGCTGATCGCCGCCTACTATTCCAGCGGCATGGACGAGGCCGCTATCGAAGCCCGAGGCATCAGCTCCATCACGCCGCTGCTGAACCGCATCGATGGCCTGCAGCGCCGGGAAGATCTGCCGGCGCTGATCGCGCTGCTGAACCGCAGCGGCATCAGCGCACCACTGGGCTGGAGTGTGCAGCCCGACCGCAAGGACACGCGCCGCAACGTGCTCAGCTTGGGCGCCTCGGGCCTGGGCCTGCCGGATCGCGACGACTACTTCCGCACCGACGAGCGCACGCGCACCGTCGCAACCGCCTACCGCACGCTTGCGCAGTCCGTACTGGCTGCCGCCAGCCGCCCGGCCAGCGACGCAGAGCTGGATGCGCTGATTGCGTTCGAGACCCAACTGGCCGAGGCCACCCGCGAACGGGCCAAGATGCGCGACCCGAACGCCAGCTACAACCCGATGAGCCCCGCCGAGCTGGCCGCCGCCGCGCCCGGCTTCGACTGGAGCGCCTACCTCGCCGTGCTCACGGCCGGCGCCAAGCTGCCCCAACGCTTCATCGTCAGCCAGCCCGAGTTCGCCACCCGCGTCGCCAAGCTGGCCGCTGACACGCCTCTGGAGGTGTGGCGCCGCTACCTGACCGTCCGCACGCTGGACGCCGCCGCGTCGCGCCTGCCCAAGCCCTTCGCGACTGCAGCCTTCGAGTACCGCGGCAAGACCCTCACCGGCCTGCAGGCTCCGGCCCCGCGCAGCGAGGACGTCATCCTTCAGATTGGCGGTCGCACCGGCAGCGAGCCCATGGGCCTGGCGCTGGGCGAGCTGTTCGTCTCACGCGCGTTCTCGCCCGAGGCGCAGAAGCGGGCGGTGCAGCTTGTCGACGATGTACGCGCCAGCATGAAGGCCCGCATCGAGAAGCTGGACTGGATGACGCCGGGCACCAAGGCCAAGGCGCTGGAGAAGCTGGCCAACATGCAGGCCAAGATTGGTGCACCGGAGAAGTGGCCGCAGTACGAAGGCCTGCAGTTGACCGGCAACGACTATGCGGGCAACTGGCTCAAGGCGTCGCTCTGGAATAGCGGCCAGCAGGTCAAGGACCTGGACGCGCCGGTGGAGCGTGGCCGCTGGCGCATGGCGCCGTACGTCGTCAATGCACAGGCCGGCGGCCTGAACGAAATCACCTTCCCGGCCGGCATCCTGCAGCCGCCGTTCTTCGATGCCAAGGCTGACGATGCGGCCAACTATGGTGGCATCGGCATGGTCATCGGCCACGAGATCACGCACCACTTTGACGACAGCGGCCGCAACTTCGACGCCGGCGGCTCGCTCACCGACTGGTGGACGCCGGCCGACGCCGCGGGCTACAAGGCCCGCGCCGACAAGGTGGCCGAGCGCTACAGCGCGATCTCGCCGCTGCCGGGCTACAACATCAACGGCAAGCTGACGCTGGGCGAGAACATCTCCGACATGTCCGGCCTGCCAATCGCATATGAAGGCCTGCAGCGCGCGCTCAAGCGCAGCGGCGGCGCTGACAAGAAGATCGACGGCTACACGCCGGCGCAGCGCTTCTTCCTCAGCAACGCGCTGGTGTGGCGCAGCAAGGTGCGTACCGAGTTCCTGATCAACCAGATCCGCACCGACTCACACTCGCCAGCCAAGTACCGGGTACTGACGCCCATGAGCAATTCGGCTTACTTCGCTCAGGCGTTCAGCTGCAAGCCCGGCAGCGCGATGGTGGCCAGCGACCCGCTCACCGTCTGGTGAAGCCCGCCTGCGCCTGACGGGAGTCAGGCGCAGGCCGTCCGTGCGGCGGCGGCATTCAATCGCGGCGACCCGCGAACTGTCCCACGCTTCCCGCACTTCATCGCTTCTGAATGGGGCGCGCACCCGCAGGCGCCTAGCTTGAAGACAGGTCGACGCAAGTCGCGTCGACCTGTCCTTCAGCCCCACCAGGAGCCTGCCATGCCTATCCCCTTCCACCGCGCCCGGTGCACACCGGCACGAGTCCGTCCGTTCGCCGACTTGAGCTGCGCCGCTGCACTAGCCCTTGGCGCTGCCTGCGCGCCGGCCCAGTCCGCCGAACTCGGCCGCGTCGAAGTCGACGGGCATGTCGTCGAGGCAGCGGCACGCTACGACGTGCTGTCCAGCTGCGCGCAGGCCGAATCCCTGCTGCAGCAGGAACTGACCTCCACCTGGTGGCGCGAACGCGATTACGGCACCATCGACGTCCGCTTTGTCGTCACCGGTGGCAAGGTCACGGCCGTCAACACGCGCAGCGGTCTGTCGTTCCGGGCAATGCGCGACGTGCGGCGCGCCGTCGGCCGTCTCGAATGCTCTGACGGGCAGGACGGCACCCACCTCTACAGGATGAGCATCGTCTTCGCCGCCCCGGATCACGGGCCAGGCACCACGCCCGATACCCACCCGCGGCGAGTCGCTCTGGTCGAGATGCACTAAGCGATGAAGGAAGTCATGCCGGCAGGCACCTGCGCTTCGCCGGCCCCATGACGAGTGGCATCCAGGTGCCCAAACGCATGACGGCGGTGCGCTGCAGTTCAGCCGGGGTTTTCGGCGTGTCGTCGCATGGCAGCGGCAACTCATCGCTTGCGGCTTGGGGCCGCTCACTCGGGCGCCTAGCCTGAGAACAGGTCGACGCGTTCGCGTCCCCTGCTTGTCCAGACCCCACAGGAGCTCATCATGCCCATCCGCTACTCCATCGCTCAGCGCTCGCCCCTGCTCAATGGCCTGTTCGCCGGCCTTGCCTGCGCCCTCACGCTGACGTTGACGGCCGGCCCCGCGCTGGCCGAGCCTGCCGACCTCGCACGCGTCGAGGTCAGTGGCCACGTCATTCAAGCGCCCGCGCGCTACGACGTGCACGCCAACTGCCAGGCCCTCGAAGAGCAGCTGCAGGATGCGCTGCAAACCACCTGGGAGCGCGAACGTGGCAGGGGCCAGGTCAAGGTCCAGTTCGTCGTCGACGGCGGTGAAGTCACGGACGTGCAGACCAAGGGCCTCTCGCACACGATTCAGCGCGCCGTGCGCCAGGCCGTCAGCCGTCTGGACTGCGGGGCACAGGCCTCCGCCGGCACACAGGTCTATCGCTTCAGCGTCGACTTCATCGACCCTGACAACCGTCCCCAGCGCGCGGCCGGCTTCGCGCGCGCGGGCTACCGGGTGGCGCTGCTCAGCGACTGAGCGACGGCCTCGTCGACGCGTTGCAGTGGCAGCCGCAGTCGGGCTGCCGCGCCGCCGGGCACTTCGCGCTGAGGGGCGGCCCAGACCGGTGCCGGGAAATGACTGTCCCAGTCGAAACGCCCGATGACGTGCCAATGCAGGTGCGGCACCACGTTGCCGAGGCTGGCGATGTTGACCTTGGTCGGCGCGAGCAACGACCTCAAGGTCCGCTCGATCTCGGTGACGGCGTCCATGCAGGCATGCCTGTCCGCATCCGCGAGGTCGCTGAACTCGGCCACATGGGCCGACCAGACGAGGCGATAGAAGGCCGGGAAGCGCAGCGCCTCTTCACCCTCGACGACCCGCACGATGCGGAACTGGGAGGTACGCGCGACAACGAGGCCGCCATCGGTCACGCAGAGCGGGCAATTCATGTCATTGGCCTCCGAGTACCCAGCCCAGCGACAGCACGTAGCGGCTGCCGCCTTCGACACGCGTCACGCTGTGCTCGCAGGCGTCGGGGCGAAAGAATTTGATGCGCCGGCTCTCCCAGATCGGCGTCGCGCAGATGAACTCGCCGCCCTGCGGCGAGGCCTTCAAGACGAGGTTGAGCCGGTAGTGGCGTCCCGCTTGCACCGGGTCGGTGTGTGGCGCGATGGCGCTGCCCTCGGGGTAACGGATCAAGTAGCTGTCGAACGGCAACGGCCAGCGTGCAGTGAGCAGCAGCATCTTGTCGTAGCCACCGCCTTGGCGCCCGCGCTGCCACCTGAAGGCGGTGCGCAGGTAGCCGGCCAGCGTCACACCAGCACCCGCTCGATGCCGCCGCTGTTGGCCTTGGCCACGTAGTCGGGCATCCAGTTTTCGCCGAGGATCTGCCTGGCCATCTCGACGACGATGTAGTCGGCTTCGAGCAAGCCGTTCTGCAGGTCATTGCCGTAGCGGCTCAGGCCCTGCAGGCAACTGGGGCAGGAAGTCAGGATCTTCAGGTTGTCGTCCGCCCCCACCTTGCCGCTCGCGCGCAGCTGGGCTTCGGTCTTGCGCAGTTCCTCTTCCTTGCGGAAGCGAACCTGGGTGGAGATGTCAGGCCTGGTCACGCCCAGCGTTCCGCTCTCGCCGCAGCAGCGCTCGTTCTTGACGACGTTCTCGCCCACCAGCGCCTTCACCGTCTTCATCGGCTCCTGCTGCTTCATCGGCGAATGGCAGGGGTCGTGGTACAGGTAGCTGCTCTTGGAGCCCAGCGTGATGCCCTTCTCCAGCAAGTACTCGTGGATGTCGATGATGCGGCAACCGGGGAAGATGTCCTCGAACTTGTAGCCCTGCAACTGGTCGTAGCAGGTCCCGCAGCTGACCACGATGGTCTTGATGTCCAAGTAGTTCAGCGTGTTGGCGACGCGGTGGAAGAGCACCCGGTTGTCGGTGATCATCTTCTCGGCCTTGTCGAACTGGCCGGAGCCGCGCTGCGGGTAGCCGCAGCACAGGTAGCCGGGCGGGAGCACCGTCTGTACGCCGGCATGCCAGAGCATGGCCTGCGTCGCCAGACCCACCTGGCTGAACAGGCGCTCCGAACCGCAGCCGGGGAAATAGAACACTGCCTCCGTCTCGCTCGGCGTGGCCGGCGGGCGGATGATGGGCACGTAGTTCTTGTCCTCGATGTCCAGCAGCGCCCGCGCCGTCTTCTTGGGCAGGCCGCCAGGCAGCTTCTTGTTGATGAAGTGGATGACCTGTTCCTTGACCGGCGCGGCGCCGACGGTGGCAGGCGGCGCGGCCGTCTGCTTGCGACCCGCGGGCTTGAACAGGTCCACGGCCAGGCGCTGAGCCTTGAAGCCGATGCCCACCATGGCCGTGCGCGCCAGCTTGATGGTCTCCGGGTTCGTCGCGTTCAGCATGAACATGGCGGCAGCATTGCCGGGGCGCCAGGTCTTCTGGCCCATCTTGCGCAACAGGTTGCGCATGTTCATCGTCACATCGCCGAAGTCAATCTTGACCGGGCAAGGCGTCAGGCATTTGTGGCAGACCGTGCAGTGGTCGGCCACATCTTCGAACTCCTGCCAGTGCTTGATGGACACGCCGCGGCGCGTCTGCTCCTCGTACAGGAAAGCCTCCACGAGCAGCGACGTGGCGAGGATCTTGTTGCGCGGGCTGTAGAGCAGGTTGGCGCGCGGCACATGCGTGGCACAGACCGGCTTGCACTTGCCGCAGCGAAGGCAGTCTTTGACCGAATTGGCGATCTCGCCGATGTCGCTCTGCTGCATGATCAGCGACTCATGCCCCATCAGGCCGAAGGATGGCGTGTAGGCATTGCGCAGGTCTGCGTCCTTGAGCAGCTTGCCTTTGTTGAAACGGCCTTCGGGGTCAATGCGCTGCTTGTACTCGGTGAACGCGGCCAACTCGGCGTCGGTCAGGAACTCGACCTTGGTGATGCCGATGCCGTGCTCTCCGGAGATGACACCGTCCAGCGAGCGGGCCAGCGTCATGATGCGCGCCACGGCCTCATGGGCAGTCTGCAGCATCTGGTAGTTGTCGCTGTTGACGGGTATGTTGGTATGCACGTTGCCGTCACCGGCATGCATGTGCAGGGCCACCCAGACGCGACCGCGCAGCACCTCCTTGTGGATGCGCTTGCACTCGACCAGGAGCGGCTCGAAGGCCGCGCCGCTGAAGAGCGCCTGCAGCGGCTTGAGGATCTGTGTCCGCCACGAGGCGCGGAGCTCATGCGTCTGCAGCTTTTCGAAGAAGCCGGCACTGTCCAGCCCGTCCAGCCATTGCCGCCACAGCTCACCCACCTCCCGCAACAGCGCCAGCGCCTGCTGCACGCGGTCCTCGAGCAGCTCGGCGCTGGGGATCTCTCCCGCGTCATCGCTCTTGCCCAGCGGCAGCTTGCCGGCCGCGAAGAGCGCCCGCAGTGCCGTCACCAGCTCCAGCTTGTTGCGCAGACTCAGCTCGATGTTGATGCGCTCGATGCCCAGCGTGTACTCGCCCATGCGGTGCAGCGGGATCACCACGTCCTCGTTCACCTTGAACGCGTTGGTGTGCTTGCTGATGGCTGCGGTGCGCTTGCGGTCCAGCCAGAACTTCTTGCGCGCATCGGCGCTGACAGCGACGAAGCCCTCGCCCGAACGGCCGTTGGCCAGGCGAACGACCTCGGAAGTGGCGCGAGCCACCGCGTCTGCATCGTCGCCGACGATGTCGCCCACCAGCACCATCTTGGGCAGGCCGCCGCGCTTGCTTTTGGTGGCATAGCCCACCGCCTTCAAGTAGCGGTCGTCCAGATGCTCCAGGCCGGCCAACAGCACGCCGGTGTCGGCAATCGAGAACATGTAGTCCTTGATGTCGACGATGCTGGGCACGCAATCCTTGGGATTGCCGAAGAACTCCAGGCAGACCGTGCGCGTGTGCGCCGGCATGCGGTGCACGATCCAGCGCGCGCTGGTGATCAGCCCGTCGCAGCCTTCCTTCTGAATGCCCGGCAAGCCCGCAAGGAACTTGTCCGTCACGTCCTTGCCGAGACCTTCCTTGCGGAAGACGCGACCCGGGATGTCCAGCCGCTCGGTGCGCTCCAACGCCTTGCCAGCAGCATCAAAGTAGCGCAGCTCGAAGCTCGCCACCTCAACGTCATGGATCTTGCCGAGGTTGTGGTTGAGGCGCACGACCTCCAGCCACTTGGCCTCCGGCGTCACCATCTTCCAGCTCACCAGGTTGTCCAGCGCCGTGCCCCACAGCACGGCCTTCTTGCCGCCCGCGTTCATGGCCACATTGCCGCCGATGCAGCTGGCCTCGGCCGAGGTTGGGTCCACGGCGAAGACGAATCCATGAGCCTCGGCCAGGTCCGCCACGCGCTGCGTGACGACGCCCGCCTCGCTGAAGATGGTCGGCACCTCCCGGTCCAGGCCCGGCAGCTTCAACATCTCGACGCCGCGCAACGCCTCGAGCTTCTCGGTGTTGATGACAGCGCTGTTCCAGACCAGCGGCACTGCGCCGCCCGTGTAGCCCGTGCCGCCCCCACGCGGGATGACGGTCAGGCCCAGCTCGAAACAGGCCCCCACCAGCCCTGCCATCTCGGCCTCGGTGTCGGGCGTGAGCACGACGAACGGGTACTCCACGCGCCAGTCCGTCGCGTCCGTCACGTGGGACACGCGGGACAGGCCGTCGAACTTGATGTTGTCCTTAGCCGTGTGGCGGGCCAGTGTCTTGGCGGCGCGCTTGCGCAGCGTGGTGACGCTGTCGAAGAACTTGGCGAACTCCGCCACCGCGCCGCGCGCGGCCTGCAGCAGCTCGCCCACGGCGGCGTCACGCTGCGGGTCGCTCGCCGGGTCGCGGCGCTTTTGCACCTCGGCCAGACGGTGATGCAGGGCCTCGATCAGCAAGGCGCGGCGCTTGGGGTTGTCCAGCAGGTCGTCCTGCAGGTACGGATTGCGCTGCACCACCCAGATGTCGCCCAGCACCTCGTACAGCATGCGCGCGGATCGGCCGGTACGCCGCTCCAGCCGCAGCTTGTCCAGCAACTCCCAGGCGCGAGAGCCCAGCAGCCGGATGACGATCTCGCGGTCGGAGAACGACGTGTAGTTGTACGGAATCTCTCGCAGGCGCGGTGCGTCTGCGTGCGTGTCGGCCGCGTCAGCGGCGACCGGCATCAGGGGATGCGGGGCGTTCATAGAGGAAAAAGGGAGCGGCCGAGGATCGTAGCGCAGGGGGGTTTCACCCCAGAATGCGCGGGATGAAGCCCTGGCTCTATCCCCTTTGGCTCGCCCACCGCGGCGCCGGCAAGCTCGCCCCGGAGAACACGCTGGCCGCGTTCAGGTTGGGCGGCGATTTCGGCTTCCGAGCCTTCGAATGTGACGTCAAGCTCAGCCGGGACGGCGAAGCCTTTTTGCTGCATGACGACACCCTGGAGCGCACCAGCAACGGGCAGGGCTCGCCCGCCGGCCTGGACTGGGCAGCGCTGGCCCGGCTGGACGCCGGCAGCTGGCACAGCCCGCCCTACGCCGCCGAGCCACTGCCGCGTTTCGCGCAGATCGCCGCGTTCTGCCAGGCCAACGCCTGCATGCTGAACGTGGAGATCAAGCCCTGCCCCGGCGACGAGGCCCGCACCGGCGCGGCCGTCGCCCGCGAGGCGGCGCGGCTCTGGGCTGGCGCCCTGCCGCCACTGCTGAGCAGCTTCAAGCCCGAAGCCCTTGCCGCCGCGCGCGACGCCGAGCCCGCCCTGCCCCGGGCGCTGCTGCTGGAGGAACTGTGGCACGGCTGGCCCGAGGCCGCCGCGGCGCTGGACGTCGTTGCCGTCATCACCGACTGGCAGTTGATGGACCGCGCCCTCATCGAGCGCCTGCACGCCAGGGGCTGGCGGGCGCTGGTCTACACGGTCAACGACGCCTCGGTGGCCGAGCGGCTGATCGCCGATGGCATCGACGGGATCATCACCGACGCGGTGGATCGCCTGGGTCCCGGTAGCAGCTGAGCAGCGCCGTCACGCGGTAGAAGTGGCTGCCGGGCCGCAGCCGCGCCGCATCACAGGCCGGCTTGAAGTCGGCCTCGCCCTCGTTGAGCAGCATGCGCACCAGGCGCTCACCCTGTGCGCCACGCCAGACTTCCCACTGCACATTGGCCGCCATCGGGATGACGCTCTCGGTGCGCCAGGGGCTTGTTGAATAGCTGTAGGCACGCTCGCGCGGCAGCGGCCCGTGCACGCCGGCAATACCGATGGCCGACACCAGCGGCGAGATGATCTCGGCGTGGGTGAAGCGCAGCACTGCCCCCTCACCGCGGACCAGCCGGTCCAGCATGTCATCGAGCAACTGTGTCGCGATCTCATAGGTCACGGGGCCGGTCTCGACCAGGCCCGGCCCCTTGCGATAGAAGTCCTCGGTATCGCCCAGCTCAGCGAACACGGCCGCCGCATCGGCCGGCACATAGGCCGAGAAATCTCCGTCCAGCTCCAGCCTCAGGCCGGCCGCCGCGCCGCGCAGGTCGACGACATGCTGGGCCGCCTCCGCGGGGTTGTCGATCCGGGCAACGAAGTCGGCGTCGTAGAGGCCGGCCAGCACGCTGCGCGCTGCGGCGGGCAAGCGTGGGTCGGCAGCGATGCGGCGTTGCTGCGCTGTCTGCGCCGGCCCGCGCTGCCACACCTGGTACGCAAGGCTGCGCCTGAGCGTGGCCTGACGCGCCGGCGTGTCGGCCACGTCGCGCGATTCGCTGAGGCGGTGGAAGTACAGCAGGAAGCGGTCCGAACCCCAGCTCGCCGGCACACGCGCCTTTGGAGCCGCGTGCTGCAGCGCCGCGGTGAAGCTGCGTGAGCTGTCGACGGCGCGGTCCACGCCAGAGCTGAGCACCTCCACGCCGGGGCCCGCGCCGAATAGCAGCGGCAGCCTGGCCACCATGCGCTGTGCCAGCTGCTCGTGCTCGACAACGCCGAGCCGGCTCAGATTGCCGTAGCCGACGCGTCGTTGCGCCGCGATGAAGCGCTGCAGGTCCGCACCGAAGCGCCGGCCCAGCGGTGTCAGCACCCCCAGGGCGTCGGCCTCGCGCCACAGCTGCAGCGCAGCTTCGTCGCTGCCCGGCTTGGTCAGGCCGCGGCTGCCATGGCGGGCAACGAGCTGCACCGCCACGGGCATATAGCCCGCCGGCGCGGCCTCGTAGCTCGCGGCGTCCTGGTGCGGCGCGTACGACGTCTTGGTGCCGAGAGTTCCCGCGGCCTGTGCCAGCAACGGCAGGCTCAGGCCGAGGCAGGCCAGCAACGTTCGGGCGATGTCATCGCCGATTCGCATTGCCTTCCTAGGCTGCGCGGTCTTTGTTTCCATCTCGTGAGCTTATTGATGTTCCGTGACAACAACTCGACCGCTCTGACCGCACTGACCGCGGCCATCGCCACGCTGCTGGCCGCGCCCGCCCGAGCGCAGACCAAGCCCGAGAAGGTCGAGGCCATAGTCGTGACCGGCCAGGCGTCCAGCCTGCGCAAGTCGCTGAAGATGCAGGAGAACGCGGACAACATCGTCAGTGCCGTCGTCGCCGACGACATCGGCGCGCTGCCCGACGCCAACGCCGCCGAAGCGCTTGCGCGGCTGCCGGGCGTGTCGGTGCAGCGCGACCAGGGCGAGGGGCGCTACGTCGTCGTGCGCGGCCTCGGTCCCGACATGAACACGATCACGATCAACGGCTCGCTGGTGCCCTCGCCCGAAGCCAGTCGCCGCGGCGTCAGCATGGACGTGCTGCCGTCGGGCCTGATCCGCTCGCTGGAAGTCATCAAGTCGCTGACGCCCGACATGGACGCCAACTCGCTGGGCGGCACGGTGGAGGTCAAGACGCTGTCAGCCTTCGACCTGCCGGCCAGCCTGCTGAGCGCCGGCGTCTCGATGAGCCGAGACCAGCTCACGGGGCGGAACAGCCCCGGCGCCAGCCTGTTGGGCGCCACGCGGCTGATGGACGGCCAGGTGGGCATCGCCGCGGCGCTGAACGTCGACCGGCGCAAGTTTGGCTCCGAGGACGTCGAGACCGACGGCGCATGGAGCGGCACCAAGCTGGCCGGCGTCGAGCTGCGCCACTACCGCCCCGAGCGCGAGCGCAATGCCTTCGCGGCCAACCTGGACTACAGGCCGGCTGCCGGCCAGAGCTGGTCGCTGCGCGCCATCCTGGCCCGCTTCAGCGACGACGAGGAGCGCGACCGCCTGACCATCAGCAACGTCACCGGCGGCGGAGTCGCCGAGGGCGAGACGGCCACAGTGCGCGCCGAGCGCCGCCTGCGAGCCCGCAAGTACACGCGCTCCCTCGGCTCACTGGTGCTGGCCACCGAACAGGAATGGACCGACTGGCTGCTACAGGCCAACGTCGGCCTGGGGAAGGGCAAGGAGCGCACGCCGGAACAGATCAACGACGCGCGCTTCCGCCAGAACAACGTGGCCGGCGTGGGCTTCACCGACACGGTGAAGCCACTGCTGACCGGTCCTGCCGCGCTCTACGACGCCAGCAAGTACACGTTGAACGGCTTCACGCTGCAGCAGCGCAGCAGCGACGACGACGAGCACAACGGACGCGTGGACCTGACCCGCGCCTTTACGCTGGCCGGCGGCGGCAAGCTGGACCTGAAGTTTGGCGCCAAGCTCAGCCGCCGCGAGAAGCGCAATGACACCGAGCAGTGGGCCTACAGCAGCAACTCCGCCAGCAGCGGCAACTACTGGGGTGCAGGGTCGACATCAATGGCGACCTTCGTGACGGGCTCGACGCTGGAGTTCGGCATGGGCGACATCGGCCCGGCCATCGATTCGGCCGCGGTTCGCACCCGCCTGGCTGCACTGCCGCGCGACGCCGCACGCGTGGCGGCCGCTTCGGCGCTGGCCGACTACGTCACCCATGAGGACATCGACGCAGGCTACCTGCAGGCCTCGCTTGACCTCTCGCCCGCCTGGAACGTGTTGGCCGGCGTGCGGCATGAGCGCACACGTTTCAGCGCCAACGGCAACGCCAGCTCCGTCGCCGGCGTTCTCTCGCCGACGCAGTTCGGCCGCAGCTACGGCCACTGGCTGCCAGGCCTGCACACCCGCTACAAACTGGACCGCGACACCAGCCTGCGAGCCGCGTGGACGAACACGGTCGTGCGCGCCAACTTCGACCAGCTTTCCCCGGCCGTCACGCTCAGCAGCACGACCGAGGCGACGCTGGGGAACCCGCTGCTCAACCCCATGCGCGCCCGCAACCTCGACCTGGGGCTGGAACGCATGCTGGGCAACGATGGCGCGGTGTCGGCCTACCTCTTCCACAAGGACATCAAGGACTTCACCTACGCCACCAACCTCGCCGGCACCGGTGAATGGGCCGCCTACACCAGTGTGACCGGCTATGCCAACGGCCCCAAGGCCTCAGTACGGGGTCTGGAGCTGTCCTACCAGCACCAACTGCGCCAGCTGCCGGGCTGGATGAGCGGCTTCATCATCGGCGCCAACGCGGCCTTCACGCATTCCAGCGCCGACGTAGGCCGCTACGACGGCGCCAGCAAAGCCCAGCTGACCCGCCGCACCCGCATGCCGGGCCAGTCCGACACCACCGTCAACCTGATGCTGGGCTATGAATCCGGTCCGGTCAGCACGCGGCTGGCGCTCAATCACAAGTCCAAGTACCTGCTGCAGTTCGGCAGCGACGTGACCAGCGCCGCGCAGGACCAGGTCGTCGCGGGCCAGCGACAGGTGGACCTGTCGGTCAGTGTCAGGATCACGCCCTCGGTGCAGCTCATGTTCGAAGGCGTCAACCTCAACAACGAGCACTACTACACCTACGTCGGCGTGCCCTCGATGAACTACCAATACGAGCAGTACGGCCGCACTTACAAGGTCAGCCTCAAGGCGGCCCTGTTCTGACGCTCAGGCTGCCGGCGCGTCGACCCGCGAGTAGACGCAGGTGTCGCGCGGGTGGCCGTCCACCCCGAGCACGTTGTTGCGCAGGACGCCTTCGAGTTCGAATCCGCAGCGCTCGGCCACGGCGCGGCTCCTGGTGTTGCGCCGGTCGCAGCGGATCTCGACGCGGCGCGCCGCCAGCCCGTCAAAGGCCAGCGCCGAAAGCAGCCGCACGGTCTCGCTGACATGGCCCTGGCCGGCGGCGTCCGGGCGTATCCAGTAGCCGATCTCGAAGCAGCGCACGGCCCAGTCGATGCGGTGCAGGCCCGTACCGCCCAGCAACCGGCCGGCGCTGCCGTCAGAACGGCGGGCATGGATGTGGAAGCACAGGTCCCGGCGGGCGATGAAGTCGGCCTGCATCCGCCGCACCACGAGCTCCGAGCTCTCGGCCGTCGGGGCATCCTGCGCCCACGGCATCCAGGGCCGAAGGTGCGAAAGGGACTGCGCGATGACGATCGCCATCTCGGCACCGGAGCCGGCGCGCGGCGCCAGCAACACGGTGCGCTCGCCGTCCAGGCGCTCGGGGACGTCGATCAGTGGAGGGTCGGTGGGAGCTCTCATGCCGTCACCACCTCCACCGGCTTGGGCAGCTCACGCACGCCGCGGATCACAGGATGGCGCCACGCCAGCACTGCCAACAGGCAGGCCCCCACGCCGGAGAAGGCCAGCGCCGAGCGCAGACCCAGGTGCTCGCCCAGCCAGCCGCCGATCAAGGCACCAGGGCCGGCGGGCAGCAGGATGAGCCAGCGCATCGTGCTGGTCATGCGACCTAGCATCGGCGCGGGCGTGACGGCCTGACGCAGCGACAGGAAGTTAATGAAGATCAGCACGGCACCGACACCGAAGGCAAACAGCATCACCCCGAAGCTGAACACGCCCGCCGTGCCGGCCGGTGTCAGCGCGAGCTGCAGCCAGCCGACGCCGCAAGCCGCATAGCCCAGCACCAGGCAGGGCCCCGGCCCGATGCGACGGCTGATGCGGTGACCGAAGATGCTGGCCAGCACCGTGCCAGCCCCCAGCGCGACGTAGGACAGGCCCACCGTCTGCGGGGACAAGTGCAGCTCACGCGTGGCGTACAGGATCTGCACCACCAGCGCTGCGTTGTGGAAGAGCTGCCAGCTGCCTGTCGCCGTGGCCAGGCTGACCAGAAGCGGACGCTCCCGCACGAAGCGCAGGCCAGCCTTCAGCTCGCTCCAGAAGGCCTGTCCGCGCCGCTCGATCAGCGCTTCCTTGACCTGGATGCCGCGCAGGATGGCGGCCGAGATCAGCAGCAGCAGCGCGTCCACGGCCAGGGCCAGCGGCGCGCCGACGAGCTTGATCAGCGCGCCGGCCAGGCCCGGGCCTGCGACTTCAGCGCCCGACGAGGCCAGCGCGTTCTTCGCATGCGCCTCCACCAGCCGCTCACGCGGCACCACTTGGGTCAGCACGATCTGCGCCGCGCTGCCGGCCACCGTGTAGAC
Organism: Roseateles sp.; assembly: GCF_036404855.1. GTDB lineage: Bacteria > Pseudomonadota > Gammaproteobacteria > Burkholderiales > Burkholderiaceae_C > Pelomonas. Next base: position 7,609 of record NZ_DASWYS010000318.1, on the reverse strand, counting down.
GCATCCCAGCACGAAGCCGACAACGTAGAGCCAGCCCATGCTGAGGATGCCCAGCCAGGCTGCGACGGGCACCGTGGCCACGGCGACCGCCAGCAGGCTCTCGCCCCAGACGTACACGGGCAGCTTGCGCACGCGATCCAGCAGCACGCCGGCCGGCAGCGAGAACAGCACGAAGGGGAGGATCTCCATCGCCTGCAGCAAGCCCATCTGAGTGGGGCTGGCGTTGAGCAGCACGGCGGCCGTCAGCGGCAGGGCCAGCATCGTGATCTGGCCGCCCAACGAGGAAATCAGAATGGACGACCAAAGCCGCCGGTAGACCGCGTCGCGCAGCAGGTCGCCGGGCGCAAGGGTGAAGTACTGAATCAGACGGGTGAACATGACTTGTTGCTTTCGAGACTCGACAGGCAGGGGCGGCCCCGCCAGGATGAACGGCACGCGAAGTGCGTCAGTCGAGATCAAGCAACTTGGTCATGGGCAGCATGCTAGCAGCGCCGCTGGCCGATGTCGCGTGCCGGCCGTCATGGGCGGCGCACCTGCAGCTCGGCGTGGCCGGTCGCCACGTCGAACGCGCGGGCCAGTGCCCCCGCGGGCAGCAGCACAACGAGCAGCTCGGCCGTCGTGCGCACCTCGCAGCCGGCACAGACATGACCGCCGAACACTCGCCCCGACGCATCCGCCACGCTGGCATGCAGGTGGGCACCGTCCGGCGTGAGGCTGCCGCTCAATGTGAGGATCTCCAGCGGCCCGCCGAGGGCCGTCGGACCCGGTTCGCCGGCGAAGCGCAACTGCGCGCCGCCCAAGCTGCCAATGCCCGCGACGACGAAGCCGGTGCGCCCGGCCGCCTCCAGCGCGCCACGCAGATCGTCGCCGGGATTCAGGCGCAGCGCCTCCAGCATCACCAGCCCACGGCCGCGCCGTCGCGCCGCGGGTCGCTGGCAGCCACGTAGCCGTCGACACCCGGGTCGCCTTGCCGCCAGATGAACTGCCCAGCGCCGAAGTCCTGGTAGCTGTCGTGGATGTCGCCGATCTGGTGGCCGCGGGCTTGCAGCGCCGCGAGGGTGGCGGCCGGCATGTGCGGCTCGACGTTGATCGACAGGCCCTCGTTGAAGCGCCAGCGCGGCGCGTCACACGCCGCCTGGGGGTTCTGGCCGTACCTGAGCATGCGCACCAGCGTCTGCAGGTGGCCTTGCGGCTGCATGTTGCCGCCCATGACGCCGAAGCTCATGACGGGCGCGCCGTCCCGGGTCAGGAAGCCAGGAATGATGGTGTGGAAGGGTCGCTTGCCGGGCGCCACCTGGTTGGGATGGCCCGCCTCCAGCGTGAAGCAGTGACCCCGGTTCTGCAGACTGACGCCGTAGCCCGGCAACACCAGGCCGGACCCAAAACCCATGTAGTTGCTCTGGATGAAGCTGACCATCATGCCGCGCTCGTCAGCAGCGGTGAGGTAGATGGTGCCGCCCTTGACGGGGTTGCCGGCCCCGAAAACCTGGGCGCGGGCCGGGTCGATGAGCCTGGCTCGGGCCGCGAGGTAGCCGGGGTCCAGCAACTGCGCCGCGCTGACCGGCATCGCGCCGGGTTCAGCCACGAAGCGGTAGACGTCGGCGAAGGCCAGCTTCATCGCCTCGATCATCAGGTGCTGGGCCTCGGGACTGTCGACTGCATAAGCCGCGATATCCCAGTGCGCCAACAGCCCCAGTGCCATCTGCGCCGCGATGCCCTGGCCGTTGGGCGGGATCTCGTGCAGCGTGTGGCCAGCGAAGTCCTTGGCCAGCGGCGTGACCCATTCAGGCCTGTAGGCTGCCAGGTCGGCCTCGGTCAGCGCGCCGCCGGTCTCGCGGGCAAAGCGAGCCAGCGCGGCGGCGATCTCGCCGCGGTAGAAGGTCTCGCCACGGCTCTCGGCGATCAGCCTCAGGCTGCGCGCCGCATCGGGGAAGCGAAACAGCTCACCCACCTCGGGTACTCGCCCGCTGGGCAGGAAAGCCTGCGCGAACCCGGGCTGCGACGTGAGTTCGCCCAGTTCGGCCGCCATCGCCCACTTACCCCGCACGATGGGCGGCACGGCATAGCCGCGCTCGGCGATCTCGATCGCCGGCTGCATCAGGTCCCCGAACGGCAGCTTGCCGAAACGTTCGCTCAGGACTGCCCAGCCGCCCACCGCGCCGGGCACGGTGACCGAGCTCCAGCCACGCATCGGCAAGGCCCGGCCGGCGAAGAAGCCGGGGGTCCAAGCGGCAGGCGCCGGTCCCGACGCATTCAGGCCGTGCAGTTGCTGGCCATCCCAGAGGATGCAGAAGGCATCCGAGCCCAAGCCGTTGCTGCAGGGCTCCACCAGCGTCATGCAGGCCGCCGTGGCAATGGCCGCGTCGACCGCATTGCCACCGGCCTGCAGCACGCGCAGGCCGGCTTGGGCCGCGAGTGGATGCGAAGTCGAGACGATGTTGCGGGCAAACAGCGGGCTGCGCCGACTCGGATAGCCGGTCTTCCAGTCGAAGGTTCTCATGAGGTCCGATTCTGGTCCGCTTGTAATGTTTTGCAACGCAGGCAGCAGGGGTCAACCGGCGATGTCAGGCCCTCGTTGTCGTCGCAAGCTCTCGCGAAGCCGATCCGAAACCCAACCACCCTGGAGCCTTGAAGATGAACTCGCTGAAGACCACCCTCGCCACCGCCCTCATCACGCTCGCCTCGGGCGTGGCCCTGGCACAGACCCCGGCACCGGCCGCAACGCCGGCACCGGCCGCCAAGCCGGCTGCCACCTCGACGACTGCCACGCCGGCTGCGGCCGCCGCGCCCGCCGAAGCCGCCAGCGGTGCCAAGCACGGCCACAAGCACCATGCCAAGAAGAAGCACGCCGAAGCCAAGACCGGCGAGGCCGCCAAGACCGACGCAAAGACCGAGACCAAGACGCAGTAAGCGCCACAGCGCTCCGCGCAAGGCCGCAGCCCCTTGGGCTGCGGCCTTTTTCGTTGGCAGGACAGCTTAGAGACAGGCAAATCGTGAACTGCTTCGCGAAGCACCTCGCCCACCCCCACATCGGAGCGTGGCGCATGCGAGGGACGGCTTCCTAGACTGCGGAGCTACGTCAACCCACTCACGCCCGATGCGCCGCCTTGCCCTTCTCGCAGCCGTTTTCGTCACCTGTGCCGCCCATGCCGGGCCGGTCACGCTGGGCCTGGACGCCAGCCTCAACCTGCTGGCCCTTGGCAACATGACCGTGAACAGCAGCGACGTGGAGGGCCGCGTGGCTGTCGGTGGCAACGCCAATATCAGCGGCCACTCCATCAATACCAAGACCGGCTCCAGCGCGCTCTACACCGGCACCGGCCTGACCGTGGGCGGCAACCTGAATTTCACGAACGGCTCCATCTGGGGCGGCGTGCAGGTGGGCGGCAGCTACACGCCGTCGCAATCCGGCACGGTCAAGGGCGGCGTGCAGTCCGGCACGGATTTCGATTTCGCCGCGGAGCGCGCGCGGCTGAGCCTGCTCTCGCAGACCTGGGACGCGATGGCCAACACAGCCTCCGCCTACGACAAGTGGGGCACGCTTCACTTCGACGCGAGCGGCCAGTCGCTGGCCGTCTTCGACGTCCAGGCTGCAGACCTGTTGAAGAACATGCAGATTGATGGCCTGGCCGCAGGCTCGCAGGTGCTCATCAACGTGCACGGCAGCACGGTGGACTTCGGCAACCACGGCTACACGGGCTTCGAGAAGGGCCAGGTCATCTTCAACCTGGTGGACGCCGTCAACGTGCTGCTGAACGGCGGCATCAACGCCTCGCTGCTGGCGCTGGACGCCACGGTCAATCAAGGCTGGGGCCAGATCAACGGTCAGGTTGTCGTGAACAACTGGTACACCAGCATGCAGGTCAACGACGCGCCCATCCCGGGCACGACCAGCGTGCGGCCGCAGACGCCCAATGCGCAGGCGCTGCCGGAACCAGGCTCCGTCGCGCTGGTCGGCCTGGGCCTTGCGGCGCTGCTGGCCGCGCGCCGCCGTCGCGCGGCACGATGACCTCCTGAACCAAGAAAGCCCGGACCAGGCCGGGCTTTCTGGTTGCGTCAACAGTGACGCTCAGAACGCCGGCACCACCGCGCCGCCGTACTTGGTCTCGATGAACTTCTTCACCTCGGCGCTGTTCAGCGCCGCGGCCAGCTTTCTCAGCGCCGGCGTGTCCTTGTTGTCCGCGCGCGCCACCAGCCAGTTGGCGTATGGCGAACGGGCGTCCTCGATGGCCAGCGCGTTCTTCACCGGATTGAGCTTGGCTTCCAGCGCGTAGTTGGTGTTGATCAGCGCCAGGTCCACCTGCGGCAGGATGCGCGGCAGCGTGGCGGCCTCGATCTCGCGGAACTTCAGCTTCTTGGGGTTGTCGGCAATGTCGCGCGGCGTGGCCAGGATGTTGTCCGTACTCTTGAGCTTGATGACGCCTGCGCGATCCAGCAGCAGCAGCGCGCGGCCGGCGTTGCTGGGATCGTTCGGGATTGCGACCGTGCCACCGGCGGGGACGTCGGCCAGCGCCTTGTGCTTGCTGGAATAGGCACCGAAGGGCTCCACGTGCACCGCGACCACCGGCTGCAGGTTGGCGCCCTTTCCCTTGTTGAATTCGGCCAGGTAGGGCTTGTGCTGGAAGAAGTTGGCGTCCAGGCGCTTCTCGGCGACCTGCACATTGGGCTGCACATAGTCGGTGAACACCTTCACCTCCAGCTCCACACCCTGCTTGGCCAACGCCGGCTTGACGAATTCCAGGATCTCCGCATGCGGCACCGCGGTGGCGGCCACCGTCAGCTTGTCGGCGGCGTTGGCGGCTGCGGCCAGCGCCAGGGCGGCCAGCGCCAGGATGATCTTGCTTTTCATGGGGAAGGACTCCTCTGGGTACGACAAAGAAATGAGAAAAGGGAGGCAATCAGCGGTGCGTACAACGCCGCACCAGCCAGTCGCCAAGCATCTGCAACAGCTGCACCAGCAACAGCAGCAGCACGACCGTCACCACCATCACCTCGGTCTGGAAACGCTGGTAGCCGAAGCGGATCGCCAGGTCGCCCAGGCCGCCGCCGCCGATCACCCCGGACATCGCCGTGTAGCCGACCAGCGTGATCGAAGTGACCGTGACCGCAGACCACAGCGCCGGCCGCGCCTCGGGCAGCAATGCCTGCCAGACGATCTGCCGCGTCGACGCGCCCATGGCCAGCCCCGCCTCGACGATGCCGCGGTCGACGCCGCGCAGGGCCCCCTCCACCAGCCGGGCCAGGAACGGCGTCGCACCAACCACCAGGGGCGGTATCGCGCCAGCCACGCCGAGCGAGGTGCCGGCTACCAGCAGCGTGAACGGGATCAGCACGATCAACAGGATCACGAAGGGCAGCGAGCGCAGCACGTTCACCACCAGCGACAGCAGCCCGTAGACACGTGGCGCCGCCAACAACTGGCCGCGGTCGAAAAGGAACAGCGCCACGCCCAGCGGCAGACCCAGCACCACGGTGAACAGCAGCGAGCCGCCCAGCATCAGCAGCGTGTCCCAGGAGGCCAGGCCGATCTCGGCCCAGTCAACGGCGTTCAGCAAGGCGTCCATCAGCGCAGCACCTCCACGTGCACGCCGCGCGCTTCGAGCAGCGAGCGGGCCGCGTCCAGATCACCGCCAGCCACCGAGATCGTCAGCTGGCCATAGGGCTGGTCCTTGATACGGTCGATGCGGCCCGACAGGATTCCGAAGTCCAGTCCGGTACGGCGCGCCACTTCACCCAGTAGCGGGTCGTAGGTGCGTTCGCCTCGGAAGGTCAGTTGAAGCAGGTGCCCGGGCACCTGCGAGAAGTCATCCAGCAACTGGCCCTCGTCCACATGCTCGGCCTCCCGCACAAAGCGTCGCGTCGCGGCATGCCGCGGATGCAGGAAGACGTCGGCCACCGGCCCCTGCTCGACGATCAGGCCGCCATCGATGACCGCGACGCGGTCGCAGACGCGGCGCACCACCTCCATCTCGTGCGTGATCAGCACGATGGTCAGTCCGAGCTCGCGATTGAGTTCGCCGAGCAGGGTCAGGATCGCTCGCGTGGTCTCGGGGTCCAGCGCACTGGTGGCCTCGTCGCACAGCAGCACACGCGGCCCGGTGGCCAGCGCGCGGGCGATGCCGACACGCTGCTTCTGCCCGCCTGAGAGCTGGGCCGGGTACTTGCTGGCCTGGTCTGCCAGACCGACGCGATCCAGCAGCGCATCGACGCGCTTCGAGATGTCGCCCGCCGCGTGTCCACCGGAGATCTTCAGCGGCCAGGCCACGTTCTCGGCGACGGTCTTGCTGGACAGCAGGTTGAAGTGCTGGAAGATCATGCCGATGCGCTGGCGCGCGGCCCGCAGGCCCGCGTTGCCCAGCGCCAGCAGGTCTTCCCCGGCGACGCGCACTGCACCGCTGTCGGGCCGCTCGAGCAGGTTGATCAGGCGCAGCAACGTGCTCTTGCCGGCACCCGACGCACCGATGATGCCGAACACCTCACCGGCTTCGATACGCAGATCGACGCCACGCAGCGCCGTGATGCGTTGCCGGCCGACGGCATAGGATTTATGGACTTGTTCTAGTTCTATCACCGGTCTGGCGCAGCGCCGCCCAAGGGGGCGCACGCCGTCGCAGAAGAAACAGACCGGCATCCTAGTGATAACCCTAGATTTCGCGAACGACCGTTTGGAAATATGCAAATTACGGCCTCGGGCGCCGAAACCCGCGCCCGGGTCAATCAGCGGATGGGCGCCATGTCGCGAAACGCCCTCACGGCGCCCGCGCCGGCCGCTGCGCCGAAGCGCTTGGCCAGACGCTCGGCCACGTTGTCCTTGGGCGTGTAATCGACGACCTCCTCGGCCTTGACGATCTCGCGGGCCACATAGTCCAGATTGCCAAAGTGGTCGGCCAGACCGAGCGCGACGGCTTGCTCGCCGTTCCAGAACAGGCCCGAGAAAGTGTCGGGCGTTTCCTTCAACCGCTTGCCGCGGCCCTCGCGCACGACGGCGATGAACTGCTGGTGGATCTGGTCGAGCATGGCCTGGGCAAAGGCGCGCTGCTTGGGCTGCATCGGGCTGAAGGGGTCCAGCATGCCCTTGTTCTCACCGGCGGTCAGCAGGCGACGCTCGACGCCGACCTTGTCCATCAGCCCCGTGAAACCGAAGCCGTCCATCAGCACGCCGATGGAGCCGACCACCGACGCCTTGTCGACATAGATTTCGTCGGCCGCCGCAGCGATGTAGTACGCCCCCGAGGCGCACATCTCCTCGACCACGGCGTAGACCGGCTTGCCGTACAGCTTGCGCAGCCGCTTGATCTCGTCATAGACGATGCCGGCCTGCACCGGGCTGCCGCCGGGCGAATTGATGCGCAGCACGACGGCCTGGGCTGCGTCGTCCTTGAAGGCGTCCTTCAGCGCGGCCAGCAACAGCTCAGCACTGGCCTCGGAGTCGGCGGCAATCTCGCCACGCACCTCGACGAGGGCCGTGTGCGGCGCGACCGACGGCGTCATGTGCCTCCCCTGCCAAAGGCTGTAGACCAGCAGGGCCGCAAGCACGAGCCAGAACAACCGGAAGGCGGTGCGCCAGCGCCGCTCAATGCGGCGATCCCGCAGGAAGTCGCGCGCCAGC
>NZ_DASWYS010000317.1:0-7491 GCF_036404855.1 Roseateles sp. | reverse complement strand
TTGGCCTGGGCAGCGTTGGCACGCGCCTGCCAGCCGTTCAGTCTGGCCAGCCACTCGCGCGGCTGGTGGTTGTCGAAGCCCCCATCGCGCCGTCGCTTGCCGAAGCCCTTGGACTTGGCAAGCCCCGCGCATCCCACGGGCAGCAGGCAGGCCACGAGCAGGCAGATCTGGGCAATGGTCATGGAAACTCCAGGAGGTTGTAGGGGCTGCGCCAGCAGTTGCCGTGGCGCCGGCTTTGTCGGGCCAAGGGCTGCGTCCCTTTGAGGGAGCCGGTGAAGCCGGCAGCGATAACGCTCATCTTCGGTCCGACAGGGCGTGGGCGATGGTGCCCAGGTCCACGTATTCGAGTTCGCTGCCCACCGGCACACCGCGAGCCAGCCGCGTCGACTTGATGCCGCGCGCACGCAGCGCCTCAGCCAGCACGTGGGCCGTGGCCTCGCCCTCTGCCGTGAAACTGGTCGCGAGGATGACCTCCTCGACTTCCTCCTCCGCCGCCCGCGCCAGCAGCTCGGCCGCGCCGATCTGGCGCGTGCCGACCCCGTCCAGCGGGCTCAGCCGTCCCAGCAGTACGAAGTAGTAGCCGCGGTAGGACCCGGTGCGCTCCAGCGCCGCCTGATCCGCCGGCGTCTCGACAACGCAGAGCAGCCGTGCGTCGCGTTCGCCGTCCGCGCAGACGCCGCAGATCGGCGTCTCGCTGAAGGTGTGGCAGCGTTCGCAGTGCTTGATGCTTTCGCACGCCACCGTCAATGCGTCGGCCAGCCGCGGCATGGCCAACCGGTCATGCTGAAGCAGATGGTAGGCCATGCGCTGGGCCGACTTCTGGCCCACGCCCGGCAGGCGCTTGAGCGCCTCGATCAACGTCTCAAGCGCGGTCACGAAGGCGCTTTAGAACGGGAACTTCATGCCTGGGGGCAGCGGCATGCCGGCGGTCAGCTTGCCCATCTTCTCGGCGCTGGTGGCCTCGGCGCGGCGCACCGCGTCGTTGAAGGCGGCGGCCACCAGGTCTTCCAGCATGTCCTTGTCGTCGGCCAGCAAGCTGGGGTCGATGGTGACTCGGCGAACCTCGTTCTTGCAGGTCATGACGACCTTCACGAGACCGGCGCCGCTCTGGCCCTCTACTTCGATGTTGGCGAGCTCTTCCTGCGCCTTCTTCAGGTTGTCCTGCATCGCCTGGGCTTGCTTCATCAAGCCGGCGAGTTGGCCTTTCATCATGATCGTGTCCTTGTCAGTTAGAAGGTGTCAGCACGGGCTGCACGGAGCCCGGCAGGATGCGTGCCGACGGGAATTGGGACAGCAGCGTCCGCGTCATCGGATGGTTGGCGGCCAAGTCTTCGGCCGCGCGCTGCTGGGCCTCGGCCCGGGCCACCGTCCGCAGGGCGATGGAGTCCTCGGCCACGCCGGCCTCGATGTCCAGCCTCGCATTCATCGCCGCTTCCAGCTTGGCGACGAGGGCGGGTGCGCGCAACGATTCGCGCTCAATGCGCAGCTTCCAGACCTCGCGGCCGTCCACGATGTCGCAAGCCAGCGCCTGGGCCTGACGGGCGAGTTCGCCAGTCATGCCCGGCAGGTTCAACGCGGCGATGCGTTCGACCCAGCGGGCCCCCTCGGGCGTCTCACGCAGCACGGCACGCCGGGACGGCTCGGGCTCGCCGCGGGCAGCGGGCGCTGCGGTGGCGGCCGGCGCGTCATCGGCATCCATCCACGGCGGCGGCGCATCGTCGATGGGGGGGCCATCGAAGGCCATATCGTCCTCGGCCACGGCCTCGCGCTCGACCGGGCGCGGACGCAGTCGGTCGCTCAGCCTGGGCGTCGCCGACTCAGCCTCCAACGGAGCCGCAACGGCGGGTGCAGGTGCAGTGGCCTGGGGCACCGGTGCCGGCACGGGGCCAGCCACCACCGGCGCAGCTGCCGGCGCGGGCGGCGGCATGAACTTGGGCAGCGGCACCGCGACGACGGCCTTCGCCACTGCCGGCGGACGCACCAGCGCGGCGGCCTTCACGGGCTTGGGCTGGGTGCCGGCAGGGCGAAAGGCCAGCATGCGCAGGAGCACCATCAGCAAGCCCGCGTACTCGTCAGGCGCCAAATGCAGTTCGGCGCGACCGTGCAAGGCCATGCTGTACATCAGCTGGATCTCGTCGGCCGGCAGCGCGGTGGCCAGGCGGCGGATCTCGGCAGTCTCGTTATCGCTGTCGTCCAGCGCGGTCGGCGCGGCCAAGGCCAGTGCCATCTGCTGGAACAGCGTGGCCAGGTCTTCCAGCGTGCCGGCGGCCGACAGGCCTGCGCCACGCAGCGCATCGGCCTGGGCCACGACGGCTTCACCACTGGCCGCCGCCAGTGCATCGACGATGGCCACCACGTGACCACGGTCCACGCTGCCCAGCATCTGGCGCACGCCCGCCTCGGTCAGCGAGCCGGCCCCGAACGCGATGGCCTGGTCGGTCAGCGACAGCGCGTCGCGCATGGAGCCGCGCGCCGCGCGTGACAGCAGGCGCAGCGCGCCCGGCTCGGCCGGAACGCTCTCGGCACCCAGCACGTTGCCCAGGTGCATTTGCACGTCCGCCGCAGCCATGGGACGCAGGTTGAACTGCAGGCAGCGCGACAACACGGTGACGGGCACCTTCTGCGGGTCGGTCGTCGCCAGCACGAACTTCAGGTATTCGGGCGGCTCCTCCAGTGTCTTCAGCATCGCGTTGAAGGCGGTGTTCGAGAGCATGTGCACTTCGTCGATCATGTAGACCTTGAAGCGCCCGACGACCGGCTTGTAGACGGCCTGGTCCAGCAGCTGCGAAATCTCCTCGACACCGCGGTTGGACGCCGCGTCCAGTTCCACATAGTCGACGAAGCGGCCAGCATCAATGTCGCGGCAGGCCGCGCAGACGCCGCAGGGCTGCGCCGTGATGCCGCTGGTGCCGTCCGGCCCCGTGCAATTCAGGCTCTTGGCGAGGATGCGCGATACCGTCGTCTTGCCCACGCCGCGCGTACCGGTGAACAGGTAGGCATGGTGCAGCCGCCCCTGCGTCAGCGCGTTGGCGAGGGCTTGCACGACGTGCTCCTGACCGACGAGCTGCTCGAAACTCTGCGGACGGTATTTGCGGGCCAGGACCTGGTAACTCATGGAGCGGGATTCTATGGGCGGCCCCACCGCGGATAATCCCGCCCCATGACCTCGCAAGCCCCCCTCACCTACGACCAAGCCGGCGTCAACTACGACCTGATCGACCCGCTCAAGATCACGGCCCAGCGCGCCGCCGCCGCCACGGCTTCCCACCTCGCCAGCCATGGCTTCAGCGAAGTGAAGGCCTCGCGCGGCGAGTCGGCCTATGTCGTGGACGTGGGGCCGTTCTACATCGCCTCCATCGTCGAATGCCTGGGCACCAAGACCCTGGTGGCCGACGAGATGGCCAAGCTGACGGGCAAGAGCTTCTTCGCCGGCATCGCGCAGGACACTATCGCGATGGCCGTCAACGACCTCATCACTGTGGGTGCGACGCCACTGGTCGTACAGGCCTACTGGGCCGCCGGCGGCAGCGACTGGTTCGGTGACGCCCAGCGCGCCCAGGCGCTGGTGGCCGGCTGGAAAGCTGCCTGCGACACCTGCCAGGTCGCCTGGGGTGGTGGCGAGACTCCGGCGCTGGCCGGCATCGTGGAAGACGGCCGCATTGATCTGGCCGCCTCCTGCACCGGGCTCATCAATCCCAAGGAGCGGCTGTCGGTGGGCGACAAGCTGGGCGCGGGCGACGCCATCGTGCTGCTGGCCTCCAGCGGCATCCACGCCAACGGCCTGAGTCTGGCGCGCAAGCTGGCCGAACGTCTGCCCCAGGGCTACCAGACCGAGATCGAGCCAGGCCTGACCTATGGCGAAGCACTGCTCGCGCCAACCGCCCTGTATTCGCCGGTGACAGAGGCGCTGTGGAAGGTCGGCATCACGCCAAACTACTGCGCCAACATCACCGGACATGGCTGGCGAAAGCTGCTGCGCCATCCCTCGCCCCTGACCTACCGCATCCACACCGTGCCGCCCAAGACGACCGTGCTGGACTTCATCCAGAAGCAGGCCGGGCAGGACGACCGCGAGGCCTATTCCACGCTGAACATGGGTGCCGGCTTCGCCATCTTCGTCAAGGCCGAGGATGCCGAGCGCACCGCGCAGATCTCACGCGACTGCGGCATCGAAGCATGGGTGGCCGGCACGGTCGAAGCGGGCGAGAAGCAGTTGCTGATCGAACCCCTGAACATCCGCTTCAGCGAAGACGACCTCGCACTGCGCTGAGGCATGGAAGGCTCCTCGCGCCAGTCTGGCCCCGCAGCACGCGGCACGCAGGCGCGTCCGCACGGATCACGAGATAACGGCGAGGCTCGCGACGTTGAGCCGCAAGCACATTGTGCGAGGCGGGCCGATTTGGGGCAGCTCGGCACGGGCCCCGCAGAACTCGACATCTGAAATGACGTGGTTCTACACCCAGATGGTCCAGTGGCATGTGCTGCTGGCTTGGTGCAGCGTGAGCCTGTTCTTCGTGCGCGGCCTGCTATTCCAGTTCGGCTCGCCACGGCTGCAGGCCGTGGCCAAGGACGCGCGCCTGCTGGTACTGGTGTTCGGCGTCAACGCCTGCCTCCTCGTCACCGGGCTGAGTCTGTGGGGTGCCATCGGCTACCACCCGGTGCGCAATTGGTGGCTGGGCGCCAAACTCGTCGCGCTGGTGGGCTACCTGATCTGCGGCCACTGGGCGATGAGCCAGGCTCGCCTTCATGTGCTGGGCTACCTCACGGCGCTCGCGCTGCTTGCCCTCGCCATGGACTTGTCCATCAACCGACAGTTCCTGCCCGGTTAGAATCTCGCTCGACGGGCCTCCCCGCATGGAAGCGCGCCCAACCGGGTCAGGTGGGGAACCAAGCAGCCCTAAGCGTTGCAACCAGTGCCGGGGGTAAGGCTCGTCACCCTCATCCTTGAGGGTCCAGTCAGATCAATAGCAGCGATCTGACAACGACTTGGCAGCCCTTGATGCTGCACAGAGCTCTGTCACTTTCCGTCACCCACGGAAATGCCTGCCGTACTCGGTCGAGGCTCGGTGACTCATACCCCATCTGGCTTCACTGGCGCGCGCTTCTGGAAGTCGGATTCAAGCAAGCAATGGTCAATTCCGTGGCACCGTGGCATGGTGCACCACAGCAGCTCGATGCTGCGCGACATCCGCCACCGCGCCCAGGCGGGGAGCAGTTCGAACTCTGCGACGCGCGCACGCAGCGATGGGGCGGTGACATTCAGGCCAAGAGCGAGACGCCGCTCGCCATCGCTTTGGCCATGAAATGCGCGCACGATGGCCCCAGGCTGGTGGCCATCGCGGGGCGAGAGAATCCGCCCCCTCCTGAATCACCCTCAGTTGCCCGGCGACTTCGGGATGTCGGTCGAGCGCACCGTCAAGGTCGTCAGTTGGCCTCCTCCGGACACGCTCCCGCTGGTCTGGCCTTCACGCACCCGGCGTTCGCATAGATCGCGGTCTTCCGGGGGCTGGGCCTGGCAGCGCAGCAGCGCATTGCGAGCCCATTGCTCCGGGCGGTCACCCGGGGCGACCAACTGCCCCTTGCGCGCCTGGGCGTAGGCCGCGCCAGCTTCGCGCAGGCAGACGTCACGGGGCTCGCCAGTGCGCCCGCTGATGCAATCGGCCTTTTCACGCTCGTACTGCAGGCGCAACGGATCAACGTTCCCGGCCTTGGGGCCGGCAGCCTGCGCCACGCCAGCCAAGACCATCAGGCCCGCGGCCAGCCAGGCCGCAGAAAGACGATGGCGGGGTCGGGTGCGGTGGTGCTCGGTCATCTCGATCTCCTTTGATGAGCGTCGACAAGGACATGGCCTCAGCCGCGCGCGCGCACCGGCTGGCTGTCATTCGAAATGTAGACCTCAACGCGACGGTTCATGGCTCGGTCTGACGAACTCGAATTGCTGGCCACCGGATAGGCCTCGCCATAGCCGCGGGTCGAGATGCGGGTTGGGTCGATGCCGCGGGCGCGCAACGCATCTGCCACGGCCTGGGAGCGGCGCTGCGAGAGAGCCAGATTGGCCGAGTCGCTGCCGACACTGTCGGTGAAGCCCTCGATGAGGATGCGGCGGTCGGGATGCTGATTGAGGTAATGGGCCAGCTTGTCGAGGGCGTTCTGTGCGGCAGGCTTGACCTCGGCACGGCCAAATTCGAAGAGCACGTCGCCCAGCGTGACCAGCATGCCTCGATCGGTCTGCCGCGCCTGGAGATCGGCCAACTCCTGCTGCAGTGCGGCCGCCTGGGCCTGCGCCTGGGCGGCGTCCGCGCTGGCCGCAGCGGCCTGCTGGCGTGCGGCGTTGGCGTCAGCGTTGGCGTTGGCCGCCGCGATCTGCGCATTGGCCGCCTGGGCCTGGGCAACACTGGCGCGCCGCGCATTGGCATCGGCCCGGACGCGTTCGCGATCGGCCTCGGCGGCCTTGATGGCCTCCTCCTCGGTCGCTGCCCGGCCGATGGCCATCGCGGTGCGGGCCTGCGTCGAGGCGATATAGGCGGCCGAGTCGATATCGGCCGGCGATTCACGCGTGGCGCTCAGCTCTTCGGCGCGGCGCAGCGAATCGGCAGCCTTCTTGACGTCCAGCGAGGCGTACTTCAGCACCGCAGGGTCGGCCTCGGCGCTGCGCACATTGGCGCGGGCCTGCTCCAGTGCGGGCGTGACGGTGGGCGCGCTGGCGCAGCCTGCGAACAGCACGGTCGCAGCAGCCAGGGCGGTAACGGATGAAGTGAAGCGGAGGGCGTGCATGGCAGTCCTTTCGATGAAGTCAGGAACGGTTGAGCTGCGCCTGCAGCTGCTGGATGCTCTCGCGCACCTCGGTCAACGCGCGGCTGGAACGGGCGGAGCGCGCCGTGGCCTGGGCGAGCGCAGCATCGGCCGCAGCCTCGTCGGCGAGCTGGCGCGCGGCCACGTAGTCCTTGCGGGCCATGGCGGCGTTGGCGCGGGCCAGCTTGTCGCGGGCCGTGGACAGTTCGGCAGGCGCTTCAGCGGCATTGCCGGTGGCCTGATCGACCGCAGCATTGGCCACCGCCATCTGCGCCTTCGGGGCATCGCCCGTCGTCGAGCATGCGGCCAGGGCGGAGGCGGCAAACACCGCCAACAACGCCGCCCGACCCTTCATCGGATGGGGATTCATACGAACTCCTGTGGTTTGAAGTCCTCAGCGTTCATGCATCGGCATCGCGCCGGGACCAGGTTCTTGGAGGATGCAAATTCAGTATTCGCGACGAGCAGCGCACCACCCGTCAGCGCGTGGCGGCACCGGATGTGGGAGATGCCCTACAGCCCTTTCGGGGTGTCATGTCCGGGCCCGGACGGGTCGAGGGGCTGTTTCTCGGCCCAGCCTCAGCCGGTGGCCTGACGAAAGGCCATCACGGCCTGATTGCGCAGGGTGCGCAGCAGCGACAGCTCCTTGTCGCCCAGCTGCACGGCGCCGGCCATGGGGTGATCGGCGTAGATCAGCCC
>NZ_DASWYS010000316.1:0-22011 GCF_036404855.1 Roseateles sp. | reverse complement strand
TGGTCGCGCCCTTGACCGGGTACTGGATCTTGCCGTTCTCGACCCAGTAGGCCTCACTGGCCGAGAACACGAACTTGCCGCTCGTGATGTCGACTTGGCCACCGCCGAAGTTGGTGGCGTACAGGCCTTTCTTGATGGACGCGACGATCTCCCGAGGATCGTCCTTGCCGCCGAGCATGTAAGTGTTGGTCATTCGCGGCATGGGCACGTGGGCATAGCTCTCGCGGCGGCCATTGCCGGTGGGGGCGGTCTTCATCAGGCGCGCGTTCATCGCATCCTGGATATATCCCTTCAGGATGCCGTCCTCGATGAGCACGTTGCGCTGGCTCGCCGCACCTTCGTCGTCCACGTTCAGCGAGCCGCGGCGGTCGGGGATGGTGCCATCGTCCAGCACCGTCACGCCCTTGGCAGCCACGCGCTGGCCGATGCGGCCGGAGAAGGCACTGGAGCCCTTGCGGTTGAAGTCCCCCTCCAGCCCGTGGCCCACGGCCTCGTGCAGCAGCACGCCGGGCCAGCCGGGGCCCAGCACCACGGTCATCTCGCCGGCCGGTGCGGGGCGGCTGTCGAGATTGGTCAACGCGGCGTGCACGGCCTGATCCACGTAGCTGGCGATCATCTCGTCCGTGAAATAGGCCAGACCGAAGCGCCCGCCGCCACCGCCCGAACCCACCTCGCGGCGCCCGTTGCTCTCGGCAATGACGGTGATGGACAGGCGCACCAGCGGCCGTACGTCGGCCGCCAAGGTGCCATCGGCACGCGCGATCAGCACGACCTCGTGCTCTGCGGCGAGGCCTGCCATGACCTGCGCGACGCGCGGATCCTTGGCGCGGGCCATCTTCTCGGCCCGCTCCAGCAACGCGACCTTGGCCGCACTATCCAGGCTGGCGATGGGGTCGGCCACGCCGTACAACTCGCGGCTGCCGGCGACGCGGCCCTGGCTGGGCACCTTGACCTTCTTGCTCTGGCCCGCTGCGGCAATGGTGCGCACGGTGCGCGCCGCATCCAGCAGCGAATCCAGCGAGATGTCGTCGGAGTAGGCGAAGGCCGTCTTCTCGCCGGCCACGGCGCGCACGCCTACGCCCTGGTCGATGCTGAACGAGCCGCTCTTGACGATGCCCTCCTCCAGGCTCCATCCCTCGGCTCGCGTGGTCTGGAAGTAGAGGTCGGCGTCATCGATCCGGTGCTCGGTGATCAGGCGCAGTGCCTGACTCAGCGAGGCCTCGGTCAGGCCGAAGGGCTCCAGCAATTGCGAGCGGGCGGTGGCCAGGCGGGCCAGGGTGGGTTCGACGGCGATCATGCTGTGATTCTAGGAAGCCTTCCAGGACACGTCCGCTAACAAATCAATTCCTGGCACAGCCTTGCTAGGGATGGCCGGCACGGCAGGGCGCCGCACAGCATGTGCCGTGTCCCGCTTTCACGAAGTCTGGAGCGCCGCATGAAGTCTTTCCTCCTGCCTGCCACGCTGGCCCTGACCGCCGCCGTCGGCCCCGCCCATGGTTACACCCAGGTCGGATCGGGCTACAGCCAGCCCGTCTTCCTGACCGCCCCGGTCGGCGACTCGCGCCTGTTCATCGTCGAAAAGGGGGGGCTCATCAAGACGCAGCTGGGCGGCACCGTTTCGACCTGGTTCGACATCTCGGCCCAGGTCGACACCGGCGGCGAACGCGGCCTGCTGGGCCTGGCCTTCGATCCCGGGTTCGCGAGCAACGGCCACTTCTACGTCGACTACATCGACAAGACCACCCTGAACACCGTCGTCGCCAGGTACACCGTCAACGCCTCGGGCGCGGTCGACCCGGCAAGCGCCAGGACCGTCATCACAGTGGCCCAGCCGGCCGGGCGCAACAACCACAAAGCCGGCTGGATTGGCTTCAGCGCGGCCGACCCAGGACAGCTCTACATTGCCACCGGCGATGGCGGCAGCGCCAACGACCCCGACAACAATGCACAGAACCTGAACACCAACCTCGGCAAGCTGCTGCGCATCACACCGGACGCCGCCGGTGGCTACACGGTACCGGCCGACAACCCCTTTGTAGGCGTGGCTGGCAACGACGAGATCTGGGCCTATGGCCTGCGCAACCCTTACCGCACCAGCTTCGACCGCCTGACGGGCGACCTGTGGATAGGCGACGTGGGCCAGGGCACGCGCGAAGAGGTGGACTTCGCCTCTGCCGCCTCGGGTCTGGGACGCGGCGCCAACTTCGGCTGGCGCGTGCGCGAAGGCACGGTCGCCACACCGGGCATCAGCGACCCGGTGCCGCCCAATCTCACCGAGCCCGTGTTCGACTACGGCCGCGCCATGGGCGGCACCGTCATCGGTGGCTACGTCTACCGAGGTGGAGCCGATGCGGGCTTGGAAGGCACGTACGTCTTCGGCGACTTCGTCACCGGCGGTATCTGGAGCCTGAGCGGTGGCACGGCGACGCCGTTGTCCACGCCCTTCAGCGGCTTCACGCTCACCAGCTTCGGTGAAGGCGGCGACGGTGCCCTCTACGCCGTGGGCATCGACGGGAACATCTATCTGCTGGCTGCAGCGGTGCCCGAGCCCCCCTCGGCCGCGCTACTGCTTCTGGGGCTGGCCGCCAGCGGCCTGCTCATTCGTCGTCGCCGCGCTTGAGCTTCAAGCCAGCGTCGTACAGCCGGTTGCGCGGCGCACCGCTGATCTGCGCGGCCAGCGCCACCGCCTGCTTCAGTGGCAGATCTGCCGCCAGCAGCGCCAGCACGCGCAAAGCCTCGGCGGGCAGTTCATCGTCCGCCGCAGCCGCGGGCACGTGGGCATGCAGCACAAGGACGAATTCGCCGCGCTGGCGCAGCGCGTCCTCGGCCAACCAGGCCGGCAGCGTCGCGGCTTCGGCAGTGTGGACGGTCTCGAACTGCTTGGTCAGCTCGCGGCAGACCGTCACGCGGCGCGCGGGCGCCAGTTCGGCCAGCAGCGTCACCAGCTCGACGATGCGGTGCGGCGCCTCGAAGACGAGCTGGCTCTGCCCCTCGACGGCCAGCAGCTTCTGAAGCGCCGTGCGGCGCTCGCCGGCCTTGGTCGGCAGGAAACCGGCAAACGCGAAGCCCGTCGCCGCGGTGTCGCCGGCCACGCTGAGCGCGGTCACCGCGCTGCTGGGCCCCGGCAGCGGCAGCACGCGGTACCCGGCCGCCACCACCTCCCGCACGAGCACGGCACCGGGATCGGAGATGGCCGGCGTGCCGGCATCCGACGCATAGGCCACGCGCTCGCCCGCCGCCAGCCGCGCCAGCACCTGGGCGCTGGCCTCACGCTCGTTGTGTTGGTGCAGCGCAATCAGTGGCTTGTGCAGGCCGAGGTGGCGCAGCAGCGAGCCGCCCTGGCGCGTGTCCTCGCAGGCCAGGGCATCGGCAAAACCGAGCAGATGGATGGCACGCAGGCTCAGGTCCGCCAGATTGCCGATCGGCGTCGCGACGAGATAGAGCGTGGCGGCCGGATATTGCTGGCCGCCGGCCGCGGCCAGGGCTGCCTGGCGAAGCAGGGAGGCGTCAATGTTCAACGGAGGCTTTCGATCAAGCGTGCCGAGGCGGGCGGCGGGCGAAGCTGCGGCGCAGCCCGCCTGCCAGGCGCGGGCTGCGCCTTCTGGAGCGGAATTATCGAGTCGCCGCCGGTCCCGGGCCCCGCGACGGCGAGGCGGCCCTGATCCTCCTCGCTGCGATGGCCTCCCCGTGCTCATGAAGCCGCGTGCCGGCGCGCTCACGTTGCACGGCGATGCCCAGCGCGCACCGCCGCGCCCCACCGGACCGCCAACCTGCCCATTCGACGTCGTCGCCATCGACGGCAACAACCTCGATGGGCCCCAGAACGCTTTCGATGCGGGTTGACCCTATCATTCGTGCCGCATGATTGAACAACGCATCCAGCAGCAGTTCTTCGAAAGCGCCGACCTGCTGTACCAAGCCGCCGAGCAACTGGCGCGTCCCCTGGCAATGGCCGCGCAGATGGTGGTGGACGCCATCACCGGCGGCAACCGCATCCTCTGCGCCGCCCAGGGCCTCGCAAGCATGGAGGCCGACTACCTGGCGGCCCGCTTGGCGGGCCGCTTCGAGCAGGAGCGCCCCGGCCTGGCTGCATGGAGTCTCGCGGCCCAGGCCCGCGACGCCGCCGGGCTGGATCTGGCCCGCCTGCTCCAGGCCCACGGCCATCCGGGCGACGTGCTCGTCATGATCGAGCCGCTGCGCGAGCAGCGCGACGCCTGGCAGCCGGCCCTAGCGGTGGCCCACGCCCAGGAGATGAGCATCATCGCGCTGACCGCCCAGCCGCCCGGCGCGATGGACGAATGGCGGGGCCTGCTGCAGGACACCGACATCCAGATTCGTGTCAGCCACGGCCGCGAGCCGCGCGTTGTCGAAGCCCAGCGTGTGCTGCTGCATGCGCTGGCCGATGCCGTCGATCTGCAACTGCTCGGCAGCGACGAATAACCTTCCTGATGGGATCCCGATGAAGAAGCTCACCCTCACTCTGACCGCCGCCGTCCTCGCCAGCACGCTTGCCACGGGCTGCGCGCCGCTGCTGATCGGTGGCGCGATGGTCGGCACGGTGCAGGTCGCCACCGACCGCCGCACCTCGGCCACGCAGCTTGAAGACCAGACCATCGAGCTCAAGGCCGGCGCGCGCATCCGCGAGCAGCTGGGTGACCGCGTCCACATCAACGTCAACAGCTACAACCGCGTCGCGCTGATCACCGGCGAGGCCCGCAACGAGTCGGACCGCGCCGAAGTCGAGCGAATCGTCGGCAGCGTCGAGAACGTCACGAAGGTCATGAACGAGGCGGCTGTGACGATGCACAGTTCGCTGAGCACCCGCTCCAACGACGTGGTCATTCAGGGCAAGATCAAGGCCCAGCTCATCGACGCACGCGACTTGCTGAGCAATGCCTTCTACGTCGTTGTCGAACGCGGCGAGGCCTTCCTGATGGGCCGCGTGACCGAGCGCGAAGCCGATCGCGCGACCGAGATCGCGCGCCAGGTCGGTGGCGTCAAAAAGGTGGTTCGGGCGTTCGAGATCATTAGCGAGGAAGAGCTCGCCCGCATCACGCCAAAGAAGCAGTAATCCCTCGTGCCGGCCGGAGAGGGCCTGTCGGGCCTTGCGGACTGCATTGCGGCTTGAGCCACTGCCGTTCGGAAGGCCCGGCGCGCCCTCCAGCAGAGCCGGGGCCCGGCCCGCAGGGGCGCGCCGAGCAGCGCGCCCGACTCCAACGCTCAGAGTCGCTTGATGAGGCTGGAAGTGTCCCAGCGGTTCCCGCCCAGCGCCTGTACGTCGGCGTAGAACTGATCCACCAGGGCCGTCAAAGGCAGCCGCGAGCCATTGCGACGCGCCTCGTCGAGCACGAGGCCGAGGTCCTTGCGCATCCAGTCGACCGCGAAACCGAAGTCGAACTTGTCCTCGACCATGGTCTTGCCGCGATTGTCCAACTGCCAGCTCTGTGCTGCCCCCTTGCCGATGACCTCCAGCACCTGGATCATGTCCAGGCCGGCGTTCTGTCCGAATCGAACCGCCTCGGACAGCCCCTGCACGACACCGGCGATGCAGATCTGGTTGACCATCTTGGCCAGTTGGCCGGAGCCCGGCCCGCCCAGCAGCGTCACCGCCTTGGCGAATGCCAGCGCGATGGGTCTGGCGATCTCAAAGGCAGCCACGTCGCCGCCGCACATGACCGTCAGCGCGCCGTTGACGGCGCCAGCCTGGCCGCCGGAGACCGGGGCGTCGATGAAAGCCACGCCGCGCCGGGCGGCTTCGGCGTGCAGTTCGCGGGCCACGGCCGCCGAGGCGGTGGTGTGGTCCACGAAGACAGCGCCCGAGGTCAGTCCGGCCAGCGCGCCGGCTTCGCCCAGCACGACCGAGCGAAGGTCGTCGTCGTTGCCCACGCAGCAGAACACCAGCTCCGCGCCCTGGACAGCCCCGGCCGGCGTCGGTGCGAAGGCACCGCCATACTCCTTCACCCAGGCCTCGGCCTTGGCCACGGTACGGTTGTAGACCGTGACCTGATGGCCGGCGCGCGCAAGGTGGCCGGCCATGGGATGGCCCATGACGCCCAGGCCCAGGAAGGCGACGCGGCGGGCAGAAACGGGGTCGTAGCTGCGAGTGCTCATGTTCAGAGGATGGTCAGGTGTTCGGTACCGGACGATAGATCACCGGAACGGGCGCGCTCGCTGTTGAGCTTGATCTGCAGGCGCAGGTCGTTGACCGAGTCGGCGTTGCGCAACGCGTCCTCGTAGGTGACCTTGCCGGCCTCGTAGAGATCGAACAGCGCCTGGTCAAAGGTCTGCATGCCCTGCTCGCGCGAGCGCTTCATCAGTTCCTTGATCTCGCTGATCTCGCCCTTGAAGATCAGGTCGGAAATCAGCGGCGAGTTCAGCAGGATCTCCACCGCCGCGACGCGTCCCTTGCCCTCGCGGCGTGGCAGCAGCCGCTGGCTGACCAGGGCGCGCAGATTCAGCGACAAGTCCATTAGCAGTTGCTGGCGGCGGTCTTCGGGGAAAAAGTTGATGATGCGGTCCAGCGCCTGGTTGGCGCTGTTGGCGTGCAACGTGGCCATGCACAGGTGGCCGGTCTCGGCGAAAGCCACCGCATGCTCCATGGTCTCGCGGTCGCGCAGCTCCCCCATCAGGATGACGTCGGGTGCCTGGCGCAGCGAGTTCTTCAGCGCGGCCTCCCAGCTGTCTGTGTCCAGACCCAGCTCACGCTGCGTGACGATGCAGTTCTTGTGCGGATGCACGAATTCGATCGGGTCTTCGATGGTGACGATGTGGCCGTAGGTTGTCTCGTTGCGCTCGTCGATCATCGCGGCCAGCGACGTGCTCTTGCCCGAACCCGTGGCGCCGACGACGATGACCAGGCCGCGCTTGTGCTGCACCACCTCGCGCAGGACCACGGGCAGGTCCAGCGAGGCGATGGTGGGCAGCGTGGACGGGATGGTCCGCAGCACCAGGCCCACCTGGCCCTGCTGAAGGAAGGCGTTGACGCGGAAGCGCCCGATGCCGTGCGGCGAGATCGCGAAGTTGCACTCCTTGGTGCGCTCGAACTCCGCGGCCTGCTTGTCGTTCATGATGGAACGCGCCAATTGCAACGTGTGCTGGCCCGACAGCGGCTGAGGCGACACTTTGGTGAGCTTGCCGTCCACCTTGATGGCCGGCGGGAACTCGGCGGTCAGGAAGAGGTCGGAGCCCTTGCGCGACAGCATCAGCCGCAGCAGGTCGTTGATGAATTTCGAGGCCTGATCGCGTTCCATGGTCGATGTCCTTCGCGATCAGCCGGGGAAGTTTTCCGGGAACTTCGCCTTGGCCCTCGCCTCGGCCGGCGAAATGATGTTTCGGCGGACGAGGTCGGTCAGGTTCTGGTCCAGCGTCTGCATGCCTTGTGAGTTGCCGGTCTGGATGGACGAGTACATCTGAGCCACCTTGTTCTCGCGGATTAGGTTGCGAATGGCCGAGGTGCCCAGCATGATCTCGTGGGCCGCGACGCGGCCGGTGCCGTCCTTGAGCTTGCACAGGCTCTGCGAAATGACCGCGACGAGGGACTCCGACACCATTGCACGCACCATCTCCTTCTCGGCTGCGGGGAAGACGTCGACGATGCGGTCCACGGTCTTGGCTGCGGACGAGGTGTGGAGCGTGCCGAACACCAGATGGCCCGTCTCGGCGGCGGTCAGCGCAAGGCGAATGGTCTCCAGGTCACGCATTTCGCCGACGAGCACGCAGTCCGGGTCTTCGCGAAGTGCCGAGCGCAGCGCGTTGCTGAAGCTGTGCGTGTGCGGGCCGACTTCCCGCTGGTTGATCAGACTCTTCTTGGACTCGTGCACGAACTCGATCGGGTCCTCGATGGTGAGGATGTGGCCGTACTCGTTCTCGTTCAGGTGGTTGATCATGGCTGCGAGCGTGGTGCTCTTGCCCGAACCCGTGGGGCCGGTGACGAGCACCATGCCACGCGGCTTCAGCGCCAGATCGGCAAAGACCTTGGGCGCAGCCAGTTGCTCCAGCGACAGGATCTTGCTCGGAATGGTCCGGAACACGGCGCCCGCACCGCGATTCTGGTTGAAGGCGTTGACGCGGAAGCGCGCCAGGCCCTGGATCTCGAAGGAAAAGTCGACCTCCAGCGTCTCCTCGTACACCTTGCGCTGGGAGTCGTTCATGATGTCGTAGACCATGTCGTGGACCGCGCGGTGGTCCAAGGCCTCGACATTGATGCGGCGCACGTCACCGTGCACCCGGATCATCGGCGGCAGGCCGGCCGAAAGGTGCAGGTCCGACGCCTTGTTCTTGACCGAGAATGCCAGCAGCTGAGTGATGTCCATGGTGTGCAGTGGAGTCCTCGTTTCATTATGGCGATCTCCGACTCCCTGCAAGCCACCAAAAACCGCATTGCTGCGGCATGTGTCTCAGCCGGCCGTGCGCCCGATGCGGTCCGCCTGCTGGCCGTAAGCAAGACTTTCCCGGCCTCCGCCGTGCGTGAGGCCTTCGCTGCGGGTGCCCAGGCCTTCGGCGAGAACTACGTGCAGGAGGGTCTGGCCAAGATCGAGGCGCTGATCGATTTGCGCAGCCAGCTCGAATGGCATCTGATCGGCCCGCTGCAGTCCAACAAGACCCGACCCGTGGCCGAACAGTTCGACTGGGTGCACAGCGTGGACCGGCTCAAGACCGCCCAACGTCTGTCCGAGCAACGACCGACCGGACTGCCGCCGTTGAATGTCTGCCTGCAGATCAACATCAGCGGCGAGGCCAGCAAGAGCGGCCTGCTCCCGGCCGAAGCGGTGCCCTTGGCCCGCCAGGTGGCCACCCTGCCCAGGCTGAGGTTGCGTGGGTTGATGGCCATCCCCGAGCCCGGCCCCGAAGCCGCCGCCCAGCATCGCGCGATGGCCGACCTGTTCGACGCGCTGAAGGCCGAGGGGCTGGCCGTGGACACCCTGTCCCTGGGCATGAGCGCCGACCTGGAGGCCGCCATCGCGGCAGGTTCCACCATGGTGCGCGTCGGCACGGCGGTATTCGGCACGCGGTGAAGGAAGCCGCGCCGCGCTACCGTCAACTGGCCGATGACATCGCCGGCCTGATCCGCAGCGGTGCGCTGCGCCCCGGCGACAGGCTGCCCTCCGTGCGCCAGACGCGGGCCAGTCGCGGCTGCAGCGCCGCCACGGTGTTCCATGCCTATCACCTGCTGGAGTCGCGCGGCTTGGTGCGCGCCGCGGAGCGGTCCGGCTATTTCGTCGCGCCTGCCGCGCCGCCACCACCCGCACCCCGCGAACGCGCGCCGCAGCCGGTGGCCGTCAGCGAGATGGTGTTCCAGTTGCTGGGGACCGGCCGTCATGAAATCCTCGCGCCCCTGGGCTCAGCCTTCCCCAGCCCCTCGCTGTTTCCGCTCGACGCGCTGCGCCGGGCGTTGACCGCGGGCAACCGTCACATCAGTCCGACAGAGCTGACCCAGCAGTTGCCGGGTGGCCACGCGAGCCTGCGACGGCAGATTTCGCTGCGATATCTGCGCCTTGGCCTGAGCATTCCGCCTGATGAGATCGTGCTGACCGACGGTGCGCTTGAGGGCTTGAACTTGTCGCTGCAGTTGCTGACCCGGCCCGGCGACGCGGTGCTGATCGAGTCACCCGGCTTCTACGCGGCGCTCCAGGCGCTGGAGCGGTTGGGCCTGCGCGCCGTCGAGGTGCCTGCCGACCCGGCCGAAGGTGCCTGCCTGGACGCCATGGCCGCTGCCATAGCGCGCCACGCGCCCAGGGCATGTTGGTTGATGACCAGCTTCTCCAACCCGACCGGCAGCCTGATGCAGCCGGAGAAGAAGCGCGCCCTGGTAGCGCTGCTGGAGCACCATGGCATCCCGCTGATCGAGGACGACGTCTACGCCGAACTGCCCCACGAGGGCGGCCCGCCGCTGCCGGCCAAGGCTTATTCGACGCGTGGCGAGGTACTGCATGCCGGCTCGTTCGCGAAGACGCTGGCGCCGGGCTATCGCGTCGGCTGGGTCGCGGCCGGGCGCTACGCACCGGCACTGTTGCGCGCCAAGCTCAGCCAGAGCCTGTCGGGCTCCTGGCCGGCCCAGGCCGCCGTCGCGCACTACCTCGCCGGCGGCGACTACGACCGCCACCTGCGCGCGCTACGCCGGGCGCTCGCCGAGCAGCAACGGGCGCTGCGGGCGGCGGTGCTGCATCATTTCCCCGCCGGCACGCGAGTCACCCGGCCGCTGGGCGGCTACTTCGTCTGGGTGGAGTTGCCCGCGGGGCATGACAGCCTGGCCCTGCACCGCGCCGCGCTGGCCGAGGGCATCAGCCTGGCGCCCGGCCCCCTGTTCTCAGTCGGTGGCGACTTCCGGGCCTGCCTGCGCCTGAACGGCGGCCAGCCCTGGACGCCCACGCTGGCCCGCGCCATCGCGCGGCTGGGCGAACTGATACGGTCGCAATCCGCTTGATCTGCTCCTTACGTGGCGCCATCCATCCAGGCAAGATGACACTCATGCTCCGCCTCGCCTGCCTGCTCGCCGCACTGCTGTGCCTTCCCGCCGCGGCCCAGCCCGTGCCCGAAGCGCAGCGTGTTGTGCCGGACACCCTGGCGCAGCGGGCGCTGGCCTGCACCGGCTGCCACGGCAAGGAGGGCCGCGCCGCACCGGACGGCTACTACCCACGCCTGGCCGGCAAGCCGGCTGGCTATCTCTACAACCAGTTGCTCAATTTCCGCGACGGGCGGCGCGACTACGGCCTGATGAGCGAGCTGATCGCACCGCTGTCCGATTCCTACCTGAAGGAGCTGGCCGGCCATTTCGCGTCGCTGGACCTGCCCTACCCACCACCGCAGCGGCCCACGCTGCCCGCACCGGAACTCGCGCGCGCCGAGCAGTTGATCCGCCACGGCGACGCAGCCCGCCACCTGCCCGCCTGCACCGCCTGCCACGGAGAACGTCTGACCGGTACCCAGCCCGCCGTGCCCGGCCTGCTGGGTCTGTCGCGCGACTACCTCAACGGCCAGCTCGGCGCCTGGCGCAGCGGCCAGCGTCATGCGCAAGCCCCCGACTGCATGGCCGGCATCGCCAAGGCGCTGTCGGCGGAAGAGATCAACGCGATGACGCAGTTCCTCGCCGGTCAGCCGGTGCCGACTGACCCGCACCCCGCTCCCGCACTGGCGGCGCCGGCACCGGTACGCTGCGGGGGGCTGACCCCATGAAGCGCCTCCTGACGGTCTTCATCGTGCTGGCCGCCCTGTTGGTGGGTGCCGCCTTCGCGCTGCTGGCGTGGCAGCGCAGCGTGGGTGACGCCGCCCCCGCCTCCACAACACCGGTCAGTTTGGAGCGCGGCGGCTACCTCGCGGCCATCGGCAACTGCGCCGGCTGCCACACGGCGCGCGGCGGCTCGCGGCTGGCCGGCGGCCGGCCCATCCCCACGCCCTTTGGCACCGCCTTCTCCACCAATCTCACGTCCGACGCCACCGGCCTCGCCGGCTGGAACGCCGACGACTTCTGGCGCGCCATCCACCTGGGCGTCAGCCGCGACGGCCGGCTGCTGTTGCCGGCCCACCCGATCACGAACACGACGCGCATCACGCGAGAGGACGCAGACGCCCTGCATGCCTGGCTGCAAGCCCAGCCTGCAGTGGCTGCTCCCCGCCGCGCTCACGAACTGCGCTGGCCCATGAACAGTGCGCTGGGCGCGCAGGTCGCCGTGGCAGCCTGGCGGGCGCTGCACTTCCGGCCCGGCATCTACCAGCCCGAGCCTGCCCAAGACGCCGTGTGGAACCGGGGCGCCTACCTGACCCAGGGTCTGGCCCATTGCAGCGCCTGTCATTCCGGTCGGAACGTGCTGGGCGGCGACGACGGCCCGGCAGACTTCCGCGGCGGCCTGCTGGCCGGCCTGGGCTGGGTGGCGCCCTCCCTTTACGACCCGGCGGAGGCCGGTGTGCAGCGCTGGTCCGACGCCACGCTGCAGCGCTGGCTGCGGGACGGCCATGCCGACGGCCACACCGCCCAAGGTCCGATGGCTGAGGTCGTCCTCGGCAGCACTGCCGCGATGAACGACGCCGACCTCGCCGCCATGAGCCGCTATCTTCGCGACCTACCTCAGCAGTCGGTCGCCCGGCCCGAGCCGGCCCGGCCCGATGCGCGCCGCCGCGAGCGCGGCGCCGGCCTCTACCGCGAGCATTGCGCGGCCTGCCATGGCGCCCAGGGTGAGGGCCGACGCGACGACAGCGGCGCGCTGGCCTACCCGGCACTGGCCGGCAGCCGCCTCGTGACCCAGGCCAGCGCGGCCAATTTGATTCGCGTGATTGAGCGTGGCGGCTTCGCGCCGGCCACGCCCGGCCATCCTCGCCCTTACGGCATGCCCCCCTTTGCCGGGCTGCTCGACGCCGAAGAGCTGGCCGCCCTGACCAGTTATCTGCGCGGCGCCTTCGGCCACGCGGGCGGCGACGTCGATGCCGTCGAGGTGCTCAGGCTGCGCGCCGCCGCGGCTCGGCGCTGAGCCGGCCTGGATCGAGGCCTTTCGCCCCCCCGCGGGCGACTCGAAACGGCTCCCGACGGGTGCTGACAAGCCCCGGGGCGCGGGGAGCGACGTGAACGACTTCACGCAAGCTTCCCGCAGTCATGAAGCAAATGGTCACAGGTCGCGACACACTGCGCGCCGGCCCCTGGGTAGGGCCGTAAAAACAAGGCCGCGAGGCCTACAGTCGTCGTCGGATTCAAGAGCGGCAGATCGCCGCCTATACCCGAGATCACCGGACAAGGACCTGAATCGCATGAACTTCCTGACCCAACTGCGCATCGGCCAGCGCCTTTTCGTGAGCTTCAGCCTACTGATCGTGCTGCTGGTCGCCATCGGCTTCTACGGCGCCAAGAACGCCAACGACCTGGCAAAGGACCTGGACCGCACCGCGAACTCCAGCCTTGTGAAGATCGGTGCGGCCAACGGGCTCGAGAATCAGGTCAACATCATCTCGCGCGCCGTGCGGGACCTGTTGCTGCTGGACACCGCCGGTGCCATCAAGAAGCAGAAGGCCGCCATCGCTGCCGCAACCGAGGAAGCTGAGAAGCAGCTCACGGGCCTGGAGGCCGCCGTCGCCGGCGACCAGGAGAAGGCCGTCGTGAGCGAAGTTCGGGAGCGCAAGACCAAGTTCCTGGCCGCGCTGGAGAAGTTCCAGAAGATCCAGGCCGATGGCAGCCCTGACGAGGCCCGCGAAAGCCTGATCACTGACCTGCGCCCCGCCCAGACCGCGCTGCAAGACGACCTGAAGAAGCTCGTCGACATGCAGTTCGACAGCGGCAAGGAACTCGCCACTAAGGGCGGCGAGGTGGCACGCACCTCGGTCGTGGTGACTGCCATTCTGGTCCTCGTCGCCGTGGCGCTGGGCTTTGGCGGCTTCCTCGTGATCTCGCGCTCCATCGTCGGGCCGGCCCGCCAGGCCCAGGCCGCCGCCGAAGCCATCCGCGCCGGTGACCTGACCCAGGACATCCAGGTCGATGGCCGCGACGAGCTGAGCCAGATGTTGCAGGCCATGAAGGACATGCAGACCGCGCTGTCCGGCGTGGTTCGCGACGTGTCCACCGCCGCCAGCGAAGTGGCTCAGAACTCCGGCTCCATCGCCGACAGCAACACCAATCTGGCCGACCGCACGACGCGCTCCGCCGCCAGCCTGCAGAACACGGCCGCGTCCGTCGAGCAGATCGCCTCCACGCTCAAGGGCGCCAGCGAACTGACGCGCCGCGCCGCCGGCATCGCCGTGACGGCCCGCCAGTCGGCCAGCAACGGCGGCGCCGTGGTCTCCAAGGTCGTCGAGACCATGGAAGAGATCAGCGCCAGCTCCAAGAAGATCGGCGACATCATCGGTGTGATCGACGGTATCGCCTTCCAGACCAACATCCTGGCGCTGAACGCTGCCGTCGAGGCCGCCCGCGCCGGCGAGCATGGCCGCGGCTTCGCGGTCGTCGCCTCGGAGGTCCGCGCGCTGGCCCAGCGCTCGGCGGGTGCCGCCAAGGAGATCAAGGTGCTGATCCAGGAGTCGACCGTCAAGGTCGAAAACGGCACCACCCTGGTCAACAACGCCGGCGTCACCATCCGCAGCGTCGTCGACGAGGTGAACAACATGGGCCAGCTGATCGAGGAGATCTCGCACTCGGCCCAGGAGCAGGCCACCGGCGTCACCGTCGTCAACGGCGCGATGAGCGAGCTGGACAAGGCCACGCAGCAGAACACCAGCCTGGTTGGCGAGCTCAGCCGCTCGGCCGACGCGCTGCGCGACAGCTCCACCCGCCTGATCGAAGCGGTCGGTTTCTTCCGCGCCGCCTGAACCCACAACCCTTCACTTGCCGAGGCTTGCCATGTCCATTCTGCGTTCCGTCACCGTCCTCGCCGCCAGCCTGATGCTGGCCCTGGCCGCCCAGGCCACGCCCAAGATCGTCAAGAAGGTTCCGCCCGACTTCCCGGCCGAAGCTTCGAAGAAGGGCATCTCCACGGGATCGGTCAAGGCCAAGCTCATCATCGAAGCCGACGGCAAAGTCAGCGACGTCGAAATCCTCGAGGCCGAGCCCAAGCGGGTCTTCGACCGTGCCGTCAAGTCGGCGCTGATGGAGTGGAAGTTCGAGCCGGGCGAGAAGGGCACCCACGAAGTCAAGCTCGTCTTCAAGAACGAGGACTGAGACTGGACGGAGGACAAGCCCTGCCCTTGTCCGACACCTCTTGAAGGCCGTGCGGCATGACGCCGCATGGCAACGCCGCCGCGGCGTTTCTCGACGGGGAGCACAGCCGGCATCGCCGGCTGGCATGCCGTGGGACCCAGGCCTAGCGGCGCAACGCCGGCGGCACGTCCTGGTTCGGCGCCGGATGCCACCAGCGCATGCCGCCCAGCACCAGCATTACCGTCACGACGGCGCCTCCGGCCACCAGGCCCAGGCGCCGTTTCCTTTGTGCCTGACGAGCGCGAACACGGCCGCCGCTGGCCGCTTCGCGCAGGGCCGGACTGAGCTGGGGCCGCGACAGACGGCGCAAATTGACGGCCTGCTTGCGGCCGTCACGCCCGGTCACAATTTCGAAACTGAGCCGCTCGTCCAGTCGGGCGCCTTCTCCGTCCGTGGGGAAGGCCGCCAAGCCGACAAAGACCTCTTCCCCGCCGCCGGACGGCCGAATGGCGCCGTGACCGACTTCCGGGCTCCATGCGCTCAGCACTCCTTCAAATCTCATATTCACCTCAACGACTCCCCGAATTCTTGGGGAACATGGTGTGGGCCGCCGCAACCGGATGTAAGCCCGACAATGCGCTTTTTGCAAGCCCCCAAACTCGTCAGCGCATGCCCATCAACTGGTTCCCCGGCCATATGAACTCCACCCGCCAAGCGATCAAGGATCGCGTCAAGGCGGGACTGGACGTGGTCATCGAGCTGCTGGACGCGCGCCTGCCCGGCTCCAGCAGCAACCCGCTGCTGGCCGCGCTGACCACCGGCCGTCCGTCGTTGAAGGTGCTGAACAAGCAGGACCTGGCGGACCCCGCCGTCACGGCCGACTGGCTGGCCTTCTACAACGCCCAGCCCCACACCCGTGCCATCGCGCTGGACGCCAGTGACAAATCGCCAGCCCGCGCGTTGATCAAGGCCTGCCGTGAACTGGCGCCGCTGCGTGGCGACCTGCACAAGCCGCTGCGCGTGCTGATCTGCGGCATTCCCAACGTGGGGAAGAGCACGCTGATCAACACGCTGGTGGGCAAGCGCGCCGCCAAGACCGGCGACGAGCCCGGCATCACGAAGACCGAGCAGAAGATCGTCCTGGAGAACGGCTTCTACCTGTTCGACACGCCCGGCATGCTGTGGCCGCGCATCGCCATCGAGCAGAGCGGATACCACCTCGCGGCCAGCGGCGCGATCGGCCGCAACGCCTTCGACGAGGAGGAAGTGGCCCTGGAGCTGATCGCCGTGCTCAAGCGCCGCTATCCCGAACGGCTGCAGGAGCGCTTCGGCCTGGCGGAACTGGGCGCGGACGAGGCCGTGTTGGAGGCCATCGGCGTCAAGCGCGGCGCCAAGGTGCGCGGCGGCGCGGTGCAGATGCACAAGGCCGCCGAAGCGCTGCTGATCGACTATCGACAAGGGCTGCTCGGCCGCATCACGCTGGAAACGCCCGAGGAGATGTCGGCCTGGCGCCACGCCGCCGCCGCCGAAGAGGCACGCAAGGCAGCGCAGGCTGAAGCCGACCGGCTGGCAGACAAGGAACGCCGCAGCGGCAGGCGCAAGGCCGGCAGCGGGGACGCGTGATTCCCCTGGTGTGACCGTCCCGGGGCCCGCCTATGCTGGGTGCCATGACCCGCCTGTCCCTGCTCGATCTCGCCTTCTTCATCGCGGAAAGCGAGGCCAGCCCCAAACATGTGGCGGGGCTGCACATCCATCAGATTCCAAAAGGAGGCAAGGCGGGCTTCGCCCGCCAGCTCTACGCGGATTTCCTGACCCACACGGACGTTCAGCCACCCTTCGACCAGGTCATTCACTTCGTGTCGCCGACGCTGATGCCGCACTGGGGCACGGCCGAGAGCGTGGACCTGGCGCAGCATGTCTTCTTCCACAAACTCGAACGCGGCGCCAATGACCGCGAGGCCCTCTATGCGCTGGCGTCGGAGTTGCACGAGCCGGTGATGGACCGCAGCCGGCCGCTGTGGGAGGTGCACGTCATCGCCGGCCTCTGGAACCGTCAGTTCGCCATCTACTACAAGATGCACCACGCGGTAGCCGACGGCATCACCATGACGCGCTGGGGCGTGGAGTCACTGCGAAGGACGCCGGACGACCTGACGGTCACACCCGTCTGGACGTTTGACCACGTGCACCACGGCGGCCACGGACGCAAGAAGCGATTGGACCAAGCCGTCGCCGGCACGGTCTGGAAGCAGTTGACCGCCAACAGCAAGCGCGCCATCGGCGTCGGCCGGCTCACGGCCATGTTGGCGCTGGAGGCGATCAAGCTGACCAAGAATGCCATCGCCCTGCCCTTCATGGCCAGCGGCGACACGCCCTTCACCGGCAACGCCACGCCCGGCCGCCAGTTCGCGACAGCGGCCGTGCCCATGACCCGCATTGACGCCATCCGCAAGCTGTCGCGCGCCACCCTCAACCACGTCGCGCTGACATGTCTGGACGGCGCCATGCACCGCTACCTGGCCGACGAAGGCATAGCACTGGACCGGCCGATCACCATCCAGATGCCCGTCAACCTGCGGCGCGAAGGCGAGAAGGGTGGCGGCAACAAAATCGGCATCATCCTGGTCGACCTGTCGCCGCCCACCGACGACGCCTATGTGCGGTTGCGCAACGTCGGCTATTCGCTGCGCAACGTGCGGACCATGATCGACGCCGTCACGCCCGAGGCGGTCGAGACCTACACCATCCTGACGGGCCTGCTGGGCCAGATCGCCGGCATGCTCAAGCTGGCGGACGTCGTCACGCCCATGGGCAACACGCTGGTGTCCAACGTACCCGGGCCGGCCGAGCGCCTCTACCTGAAGGGCGCACCACTGCTGGAGATGCACCCGGTCTCGACGCTGCCGGCCACCCACCTCCTCAACATCACGCTGTTCAGCTACGCGGGCACGCTCTACATTGGCCTCATCGCCACTGACGCCCTGCCCAACCTCGGTCGACTGGCCGCCTACGTCGAAGAAGAGATCACGACGCTCGAGGAGGCGGTGGGCATCGCATGAGCTTCAACGCCTATCTCTACGATCACTGCCGTACGCCGCGCGGCAAGGGCAAGCCCGAGGGGGCGCTGCACGCCGCCACGCCCATCTGGCTGGTGCGCACGCTGCTGCAGGCCTTGCGCGAACGCAACCGGCTGGACACGCACCTCGTCGACGATGTCGTGCTCGGCTGCGTGACGCCCATCGCCGAGCAGGGCGGCGACATCGCCCGCATCGCCGTACTCGATGCCGGCTGGGACCAGTCGGTTGCAGGCGTCACGCAGTCGCGCTTCTGCGCCTCGGGGCTGGAGAGCGTCAACCTCGCCGCGGCCAAGGTGGCGAGTGGCTTCGAGCGGCTGGTCGTCGCCGGCGGCGTGGAGAGCATGAGCCGTGTGCCCATGGGCAGCGATGGCGGCGCCTGGATGCTGGATGCACGCGTCGTCGATGCCATCGGCTTCGTGCCCCAGGGCATCAGCGCCGACCTGATCGCGACGCTGGAGGATTTTTCACGCGAGGCGCTGGATGCCTATGCCGCCCAATCGCACCGGCGCGCCGCCGCGGCACGCGCGGCCGGCCACTTCCGCCGCGCCGTCGTGCCGGTGCACGACGGCGCGGGCACGCTGCTGCTGGCCGAGGACGAGACCATACGCCCGCAGACAACGCCCGACACCCTGGCCGCGCTGCACCCGAGTTTCGTCAAGCTGGGTACCAAGTTCGACGCCCTGGCCTTGCGCAAGTATCCGCAGGTACAGACGATCGCGCACCGCCACCACGCCGGCAACTCATCGGGCATCGTCGACGGCGCGGCGCTGGTACTGGTGGGTTCAAAGGCTGGTGGCGAAGCAGCCGGGCTCAGGCCCCGCGCCCGCATCCGCGCCGCGGCGGTGACAGGCAGCGAGCCCACCCTCATGCTGACGGGCACGACTCCGGCCTGCCTGAAGGCACTCAAGCAGGCTGGCATGGAACCGAGCGACATCGACCTCTGGGAGATCAACGAAGCCTTCGCCGCCGTGCCCATGAAAACGGCGCGCGACCTCGGCCTGGACCCGGACCGCGTCAACGTGAACGGTGGCGCCATCGCGATGGGCCATCCGCTGGGGGCGACCGGCGCGATGCTGCTGGGCACCCTGCTCGACGAGCTGGAGCGGCGCGACCTTCAGACCGGCGCCGTGACCCTGTGCGTGGGCGGCGGCATGGGCATCGCTACCGTCATCGAGCGCGTCTGATCACAAGCGGAACCAACCACCGATGCGCAGATGCCAGCGCCCGCCGCGGTTCTCCCAGCGGTTGGGCTCATAGCGATAGCCGGGGCGCGGGCGCTCGTAGTAGCCCGGCACCCATTGGTGACGCCCGCCGCGCCAGCCCCAGTAACCACCGATCCAAACTGCGCCCGGGTAGGGCATGACAGGCACGACCTCGGCGTAGGGCGCCGGCGGTGGTGCATCCACGATGACCTCGGACCCGTCGCCATAGCCGCCGCCGTAATAGCCCGCGCGGTGGGCAGGGACCACCACGCATGCCGACAGCAGGGCCGCCAATGCCAGTGCGAGGGTCAGGCCGGCGCGCTTCATCGCCGCGGCCCTTGCTGGCCGTAGTACGGCCCGCCCTGATAACGACCGTCGCCTTGGTAGCGACCGTCCCCCTGGTAGTGGCGGTCATGGTAGTAGCCACCGTGGCGGGGCGGCACGACGATGCAGCCCGACAGCAGGGCCGCGGAAGTGATCAGCGTGAGGGCCAGGGCCAGTCGTTTCATGGGGCAACTCCAGGCCGCAGAAAGCGCGGCCGCCCGCCTCTAACCCTTCGCCACGCCGTCCGGATGACGGACTCACACAGAGTTACTTCGTGGCGAACTGTGTCCGCGGCTTCAGGTGGCGGTCCATCCACGTGATGAAGCGTGCTTCCCAATCGCGCTGGTAGCTGGGCAGTGACAGGCCATGAAACTGCCCCGGGTAGATGACGAGCTGGGTCGGCACACCCAGCATCTTCAAGGCGAGGTACATCTGCTCGCTGCCCGAGATCGGCACGTTGAAGTCTTTCTCTCCGCCGAGGAAGAGCGTCGGCGTCCGGATGCGGTCGGCCCTGAAGAAGGGAGCGGACACCTTGAGCCAGCGCTCGCGCTGCGCCCAGGGCGGTCCCATCTCGCGCTCATACTGCACTGCGTACTGGTCGGTGCCGAACATGCTGAGCTGGTTGGCGCTGCCGGCGCCGCTGACGGCCGCCTTGAAGCGCGTGTCGGCGGCGATCAGCGCATTGGTCAGGATGCCGCCGTAACTCCATCCGCCCACACCCAGGCGCGACGGGTCGGCAACGCCCTGCTTCACCGCCCAATCGACGGCAGCGTGCAGGTCCTGCACCTCCAACCGGCCCCAGTCCGCAAAAATCGCGCGCTGGAACGCCTTGCCGCGACCGCTGCTGCCACGGTAATTGACCAGCAGCACCGCGTAGCCGGCCGCCACCAGGCGCTCGCGCAGCGCGCTGCGGGTGGAGAGTTCCAGCGCGTCCTGGCTGTTCGGACCACCGTGAATGAGCAGCACGGTCGGCAGCGGCACCCCGGCATCGGGCGGCAGCGCCAGCAGCCCGCGCACCTCGGTGCCGTCGGCGCTTTTCGTCGCGAACTCTCGCAGGCGTGACAAGGCCACGCCGCGGCGCCATCCTTCGTGATGAGCCGTCACCGGCCGTGGGCCGGCAGCGTCCAGTACCTGCAGTTCGGCGGGCTGCTGCCAGGCGCTCGCCAGAAAGGCGACGCGGCCGTCTCTCGCCACGCTGGCGTGACTCGCCGAACCCGGGCCGCTGAGCCGCTGGATCTGGCCGTCCACCACCGTGACGCGGGTGAGCCGGCTCTGGCGGTCATCGTCGACGACACCGATCAGGGCTGTGCCGTCCGCGGCCCATGTCAACTGCGGCTGCCAGCCGCGATCCAGCTCCCCGCCCAGCATACGCACCGCGCCGCTGCCGGCGTCGAAGAGGCCGGGACGCCATTGCTGGTAGGCGCCCCACTTCGTCTCGTCCCCGATCGGCAGCGCAATGAAGCGGCCGTCGGGACTCCACGCAGGGCGGGCATCGTTGTCCGTCGTCAGCGTCGCCAGGGCCTGCGCTGCCGCACCTGCCTCGACGGGCATGACAAAGAGGCCGGTCGCCTCGGTGCGGTCGCGCTCCGGCGATCGCCTGCTGAGGAAGGCGAGTTGGCGCCCGTCCGGACTCCAGGCGGGCGCGACTTCGTCGAACTCGCCCTGCGTCAGCGCCTCGAGCCTTCGGCTGGTCAGGTCCAGCAGCTGCAGGTGCTTGCGCCGACCATCGAGATACCCCTCGCGGTCCTGCTTGAAACGGAAGCCGTCTATGACGATGGGCAGCGGCGTCTTGCGCCGCCAGCCCGCGAGCTTCTCGGGGTCCGGCGCCTCCTCCTGAACGACGAGGACCGCCCGGCCGCCATCAGGCGAGACGGCATAGTCCTCGACGCCACCCCTGAGGTCGGTCAGCGGCTCGGCTTCACCGCCGGCGAGCGCCAGGCGCCACAGCTGCGCACCCTTCTTCTTGTCATCGTCGCTGCCGCGCGCAGCGAGGAAAACAATGGCCGCCCCCTCCGGGCCGATCCAACGCGGCTTGCCGCCGATGTCGCCACTGAAGGTCAGCCGCCGCGGCGTGCCGCCCGCGGTCGTCGGCGCCAGCCACAGGTCGGTCTGGTACTTGTCCTTGGCCAGGTCAGCCACCCGCAGGGCATAGACCACCCAACGCCCGTCGGGCGAAATCTCGGGTTCGACAAGGCGTTGCAGGCTGTTCGCGGCCTCGGCGTCGAAGGGCCGGGCGACGGACTGCGCGTGCGCCGCGGCCTGCGTCAGAACAAGGGCGGTGAAGAGAAACAGCAGTCGTCTCATTTCGATGGTGGCAGGTGTTCGGACTCGCAGTATCTTGCGGCGCCTCAGGGCTGATCGTCCCACCGGGACCTGTCTCTCCGCCGGGCCGCAGCGTTGGTCGAGCGTGCCACCGCCCCCTGCGGCAATGAGCAGCTCGCCGTGGCGCCGGACCAAGACGTGATCTGAGCCCACAAGGAGCAGGTGGTCTCCAAGCTGGAATGCCGCCGCGTGCTGCACAAGGGAAGCGAATGCGCCGACGCGGCCTCCATTGACACCCGTCGGGCCGACGCTGCCACACGCGGCGGCAGAGGAGCTGGCTCAGCGCGACTCTCGCAACACGGCGACCAGCGCCACCATGCCAGCCGCCAGCACTGCGGCCGTCAGCCACAGCGCTGCGTCGAAGCTGCCGCTGGCCTCCACCATACGGCCGGTGAGCGCAGGCGCGCTGATCTGCGCGACGCCATAGCTCAGCGTGAGCCGTGCCATCGCTTTACCGGGGTTGGCGGGCGAGCGC
>NZ_DASWYS010000315.1:0-3404 GCF_036404855.1 Roseateles sp. | reverse complement strand
GTCGGTCGTCGAAGAGGATGCGCCCGTCGCTGAGCTCGATGTTGTAGACGGCGAACTCGGGATCTGCCGCCTCGGGCGCTCCCGGGGGGGCGGGCGGGGTGGCCATGCGCTGGATGATGTCGTCGATGTCGTAGCGGCCCTCGGCCAGGCGCGCGAGGCGCAGCTCGGGCCGGGTCAACGTCAGCGATTCGACGACGGCGCGGCCGCGCAGCAGGGAGCGCAGCGACAGGGCCGCGTCCAGCTTGGCCAGCTTGAACAGTGGCGGTGCGCCGGCGCCCCGCCCGTCAATGCTCAGGCCTTCAACGACCAGTGCCAAGCGCCAGGGCTGGAAATGGGCCTCCTCGATGCGGACAGGCCGGCCCAGTGCGTCGCTGGCCAGTTCGGCGCCCCGGCCGGTGATCCAGCCCGGCAGGGCCAGCGTCACGATCAGCAGCAGCAGCGTGCCGAGCGCCGACAAGGCAGCCAGGGTGCAGAGGGCGATGCGAACGGCGGGGCGGAATTGGAAGCGGGAAGATGTCATCACAGCGGACGCATTATTGATGTCGGCGATGATGCCGACGGTGAGCCTCGCCCTCGATTACTCCGGTTTCAAGACCCTGCTGCTGGCGGCCGTCCTGCCGCCTGCCCCATTGTTGCTGTTGGCGGCCTGGGGCGGCTGGCGCCTCCGGCGCGGGCGACGCTTTGGCGCCGCCCTGCTGGCCCTGGCGCTTGGCGGGGTGTGGTTGTCGGGCACGGAAGCGGCGGGCGAGCTGCTGAGCCGGGCTGCCGGCAAGCCCGCCCTGCTGCAGCCCGGCCAGGTCGACGCCTTACGCGGCCGCCAGGATGGTGCCGTGCTGGTTCTGGGCGGCGGTGTGCGCCGGCTGGCACCGGAGTACGGTGCGGGCGTTCCCACCCGCATCACGGCCGAGCGGCTGGCCTACGGCGTCTGGCTGTCGCGGCGCAGCGGCTGGCCCCTGGGCTTCACGGGAGGCATCGGCTGGACGGCGGCCGAGCTGAAGCAGCCCGAGGCGGCGATCGTCGCCCGCGTGGCCGCCCAGGACTATGGTCTGCCGCTGCGGTGGGCCGAAGCCAGTTCGCGGGACACTCGCGAGAACGCCGCGCACACGTTGCCCATGCTGGCGGCAGCGGGCGTGAAGCAGGTCATCCTCGTCACGCACGAGGCCCACATGCGCCGTGCGCTGCGGGCCTTCGAGGCCGAGGCTGCGCCGCTGGGCCTGCGCGTGCAGCCGGCCCCCGTCGGACTGCGCGACGATTCGCTGGGCAGCTTTGATGATTGGTGCCCGTCCGTCGACGGCTTTGCGCGCGTGCGCTACATCGTCTACGAGACGCTGGCCTGGTGGGCTGGAAGATAGTGCCTCCCGCCCGGGCCCGGGGCACGCCTGGGAGGCCTCCTGCTGCCCATGGCCTGGGTGCCGGTCGCCAAAATGAGAAACCCCGCCGGGCTTTCAGGCCGGGCGGGGTGGGTGGCGATGCCACCTTGGGGCTCCAGGGCGATCTGCCGAGGGGCTCCTGGCGCGCAAAGATTGCGCCAGAGGGTTTGCCTCAAAAGGCACTTAAACAGTAGACGAGCCCCCGGCGTCCTTCAAGAAGAGTTGCCCGAATAGCGCCTCGGCCTTCGCCGTGATCTCGGGCGGCAGGCTGATGCCGCGGCCCCATTCCCGCGAGGTCTCGCCGGGCCACTTGTTGGTCGCGTCCAGCCCCATCTTGCCACCCAGGCCACTGACGGGCGATGCGAAGTCGAGGTAGTCGATGGGCGTGTTGTCCACCAGCGTGGTGTCGCGCACCGGATCCATGCGGGTCGTGATGGCCCAGATCACCTCCTGCCAGTTGCGCGTGTCGATGTCGTCATCCACGACGACGATGAACTTGGTGTACATGAACTGGCGCAGAAAGCTCCAGATCCCAAACAGCAGGCGCTTGGCATGCCCCGGGTAGGCCTTCTTGATGGACACCACCGCCATGCGGTAGCTGCACCCCTCGGGCGGCAGGTAGAAGTCGACGATCTCCGGGAACTGCTTCTGGAGGATGGGGACGAAGACCTCGTTGAGGGCCACGCCCAGGATGGCGGGCTCGTCCGGCGGCTTGCCGGTGTAGGTCGAGTGGTAGATCGGGTTTTTGCGCTGGGTCTGGCGCGTGATCTCGAAGACCGGGAACCAGTCCTGCTCGTTGTAATAGCCGGTGTGGTCGCCGAAGGGGCCCTCCAGCGCATGCAAATAGCCCCCCTTCTCTTTCAGCGGCACGCCGTGCTCGCTGACGCCCGTGAAGCCAGCCGGGGCGGTCGGGATGTGGCCCTCAAGCACGATTTCGGCCGACGCCGGTGCCTGCAGCGGCTGGCCGTGGCCCACCCCTGTCTGGACCAGCTCGGTCCTCGAACCACGCAGCAGCCCGGCGAACTGGTACTCAGACAGGGAATCGGGCACGGGCGTGACGGCACCCAAGATGGTGGCGGGGTCCGCCCCCAGCGCCACGGCGATGGGAAACGGTTCGCCCGGATGGGCCAGCGCGAAGTCGCGGAAATCCAATGCACCACCACGGTGCGCGAGCCAGCGCATGATGACCTGGCGGGGCCCAATGAGCTGCTGGCGGTAGATGCCGAGGTTTTGGCGGGGCCGGGCCGGGCCGCGGGTGATGACGAGACCCCACGTGATCAGGGGGGCTGCGTCGTCCGGCCAGCAGGTCTGGATGGGCAGCCGGCCGAGGTCGATCTCGGCCCCCTCCAGCACCTCCTCCTGGCAGGCCGCGCGGCGCTGCACGGCCGGCTTCATGTCCCACAAGGCCTTGGCCATCTGCAGCAGCTTGGCCGTGTCCTTCAGACCCTTGGGCGGGTCGGGTTCCTTGAGGCTGGCGAGCACCCGGCCGACATCCCTCAGATCGGCCAGAGACTCAGCGCCCATGCCGAGTGCGACGCGACGCGTTGTCCCGAAAAGATTGGTCAAGGCAGGGGTCGAGAACCCGGTCGGCGCCTCGAACAAAAGGGCCGGACCGCCGGCGCGCAGCACCCGGTCGCTGAGGGCCGTCATCTCCAGCACCGGCGAGACTTTTTCACGCACGCGCTTGAGCTCGCCGAGGCCTTCCAGGCCGGCGATGAAGTCCCTCAGGTCGCTGTATTTCATAACTAAAAGTAGTTTCGAAGGGTTAAAACAACCTTGACGGGTTATCTTCGGGTCGTAAAATTCGTGGCTTCGGGTTTCTACTGAAGCCCAACCGGTCAGGCCCACCGGGCACACAGATGCCACAGGCCAGAGCAATCGACCGGGAAATTATCACCGTCGCCCCACCCGGGCCGCCCCACATCGGAGGCACCTTGAGGTAGGCGCGGAACAAGGAGTCGCATGACGACACGTCAAGACCTGTTCAGCCTGGCTCGCCACACGCGGGATTCGGCGTCGCTGTTCGTGAAGGAC
>NZ_DASWYS010000314.1:0-7748 GCF_036404855.1 Roseateles sp. | reverse complement strand
GAAGTCGTGCGCCGCTGGGGCGGCCGCAGGGGTGCGCTTACTGCATCTCTGGGTCGGCTTGATGACGATTCCGTGACCGCGCCCGCTAAACTGCGCGC
This sequence comes from Roseateles sp., assembly GCF_036404855.1. Classification (GTDB taxonomy): domain Bacteria; phylum Pseudomonadota; class Gammaproteobacteria; order Burkholderiales; family Burkholderiaceae_C; genus Pelomonas. Next base: position 7,650 of record NZ_DASWYS010000314.1, on the reverse strand, counting down.
CTTCAAGAAATCCAAGGATGGCCATGCTGTTTGGCAAGCTGCTGCCCCGCGAGGGCAATTTTTTTGAGCTGTTCAACGAGCACGGCGGTTTCATCCTGGAAGGCGCGCGCGCCTTCCAGAAGATGATCGAGAACTACTCCAACCCGGCGCTGCGCCAGCAGTACGCGGATGAGGTCGACAAGGCCGAACATGCCGCCGACCGCGTCACGGCCGAGGTGAACCGGTTGCTGCACCGCACCTTCATCACGCCCATCGACCGCGAGCAGATCCACAGCCTGATCAACGCGATGGACGACATCCTCGACCTGCTGCAGGACTCGTCCGAGACGCTGTCGCTCTATGACGTGCGCGCCGTGCCCGAGCAGGTGCTGCAGCTGTGCACCCTGTCCGTGCGCTGTTGCGAGCGCGTGCAGCACGCCGTCACGCTGCTGCCCAACCTGAGCAAGCCGGACACGACCGAGGCGGCGCTGAAGACCTGCGAGGAGATCGACCGCCTGGAGTCCGATGCCGACCGCGTGATGCGCTCGGCCATGTCGCGCCTGTTTCGCGAGCAGGAGGACGTGCGGGAGCTCATCAAGCTCAAGGCGATCTACGAACAGCTGGAGTCCATCTCCGACCGTTGTGAGGATGTGGCCAACCTGATCGAGGGCATCGTCCTCGAGAACTCCTGATCCGGCGCATCCATGGCATCCGCTGAGATCGCCTTCTGGGTGGTGGCCCTGCTGGTCGTGCTGGCCCTGCTGTTCGACTTCATGAACGGCTTCCACGACGCTGCCAATTCCATCGCCACCGTCGTCTCCACCGGCGTGCTCAAGCCCCAGCAGGCCGTGCTGTTCGCCGCCTTCTTCAATGTGATCGCCGTGCTGGTGTTCCAGCTGCACGTGGCCGCCACGATCGGCAAGGGCATCGTCGAGCCCGGTGTGGTGGACCACCACGTCATCTTCGGGGCGCTGATGGGGGCCATTGCCTGGAACGGCATCACCTGGTACTGGGGTATCCCGTCCAGCTCGTCACATGCGCTGATCGGGGGTATTGCCGGTGCGGTCGTCGCCAAGTCCGGCCCGCAGGCGCTGATCGCCGGCGGCATCTGGAAGACGGTGGCGTTCATCGTCATCTCGCCGCTGCTGGGCTTTCTGCTGGGCTCACTGATGATGGTGGTCGTCGCCTGGGTCTGCCGTCACAAGTCGCCGCTGCGCATCGATCGCTGGTTCCGCCGGCTGCAACTGGTGTCGGCCGGCCTCTACAGCCTGGGCCACGGCGGCAATGACGCGCAGAAGACCATCGGCCTGATCTGGATGCTGCTGATCGCGGCGGGCATCGTGGGCGTGGGCGAGAGCGCGCCGCCGACCTGGGTCATCGTGGCCTGCTATCTGGCCATCGGCATGGGCACCATGTTCGGTGGCTGGCGGATCGTGCAGACCATGGGCCAGCGCATCACCAAGCTCAAGCCTGTCGGTGGCTTCTGCGCCGAGACCGGCGGCGCGATCACGCTGTTCGTCGCGACCGCGCTCGGTGTTCCGGTGTCGACGACGCACACCATCACCGGTGCCATCGTGGGCGTGGGCTCTGTGCAGCGCGCGTCGGCCGTGCGCTGGGGGTGGCCGGCAGCATCGTCTGGGCCTGGATCTTCACGATCCCGGCCGCAGCGCTGATGTCCGGCGTTTGCTACTGGGTCAGCTTCGCGATCTACTGATCGCCGACCTGCGATTCGAAATACCGCTGTGCGCTGAAGGCGATGGTCGCCATCAGCGCCGTGCCGCCGATGAAGAGGCAGAGCACGACGCCGATGACGGCGGGCCAGCCTCCCTGGGAAGCCGGCCGGCCGCCGTTGAAACGTGCGTTCCAGCGCTCGTCCGGCATCAGGCCGTAGACGATGCCACCGAGCAGCGCCGCGACCAGGCTCAGGCCCAGCAGCGGGATCAGCACCCAGGCCAGCCGGTCGTCCTGACCCAGGTGGTTCATGCGCTGCAGACCGACCAGCCCGAGCACCGTCGGCAGCGGGAAGGCCCAGCCCCAGCGGTCCTTCAGGCCGTGAAGATAGAAGCGATGCAGGCCGAAGACGCCAACCAGCAGCGCCAGCCAGGTCGCGACGGCCTTGTGCTTGACGGCGGCGCTCATTCGGCGGCCGCGCCGTCGCCCAGGCCCAGCGTGCGCTGCATGAGCACCACGTCCAGCCAGCGGCCGAACTTCCAGCCGGCGCTCTTGAGCACACCGGTGTGCTGGAAGCCCAGCGCGGTGTGCACGCCGACCGAGCCCGCATTGGCCGCATCGCCGATGACGGCCAGCATCTGGCGCGCGCCCGCGGCCTCGCAGCGGGCGATCAGCTCGGCCAGCAGCAGCCGGCCGGCGCCCTGGCCCTGAGCGTCCGGGGCCAGATAGATCGAGTCCTCGACGCAGAAGCGGTAGGCCAGCCGGGGGCGGAAGTAGTTGGCATAGGCGTACCCCAGCACCTGGCCGTCGCGCTCGGCCACCAGCCAGGGCAGGTCGCGGCTGAGCACCTCCTGGCGGCGTCGGCCCATCTCGTCGACGCCGGGAACCTCGGTCTCAAAGGTGCCGGTGCCGTGCAGGACGGCCAGGGCGTAGATGGCCTGGATGGCGGGCAGATCGGCGTCGGTGCTGGGGCGGATGAGCAGGGCGGCAGGGGCGGACGAGGACTGGGACATAGTTTTCTGGAATCGAATCCGATCGAGTTTATAATGCTGAGTTCTGGTGTCGGCTGTGGGGAGCCGCAGCGTATCTACGGCGCCAGGAACGGCGGCAACGCCGGCGGTCACTCGCCGCGAATCTTTCTGCTTTTTCGATCTGCTCGCCCTGAGTGTCTCCTGGTGCGGTGATCGCCCAACTCATCATCAGTTAAGGAAACATCATGGTTGTGATTCGTCTGGCCCGCGGCGGCTCCAAGAAGCGCCCCTTCTACAACATCGTCGTGGCCAACAGCCGCCAGCGCCGTGACGGCCGCTTCATCGAGCGCGTCGGCTTCTACAACCCGGTCGCTTCGGGTGCCGCCGAGAAGCTGCGCGTCGAGCAGGACCGCGTGAGCTACTGGGTCGGCGTCGGCGCCCAGCTGTCGCCCACCGTCGCCCGCCTGGTGGGCGAGGCCAAGACGGCTGCCGTTGCTGCCGCCTAAGTGCGCGTGGCAGGCAACAAGCCTCAGAAAGACGGCGCTTCGGCGCCGTCTTTTGCTTCTGACGTCGCCTGGCCCGAGGACCTGGTCCAGGTCGGTCGCATCCTGGACGCCTGGGGCGTCAAGGGCTGGTTCAAGGTCCAGGCATATTCCAACCAGGGCGATGCCCTCTTCAACGCCAAGCACTGGTTCCTGAAGAGTGAGGGTCCGAAGGCGGGCCAACAGACGCTGAAGATCCTGTCCGTGCGCGAGCACGGCGAAGGCATCGTCGCCAGCGCCGACGGCATCGTCGACCGCAATGGCGCCGAAGCGCTGCGCGGCTGGGAGCTGTGGGTCTCGCGCGCCGATTTCCCCCGCACGGGCGACGGCGAGTACTACTGGGTCGACCTCATCGGCCTGGACGTCGTCAACCGCGAGTCCCAGGCCTTGGGGCGCGTCATTGGTCTCATCGACACCGGCGCGCATGCGGTGCTGCGCATCCTGCCGCCCGGCATCGAGGAGCCCGCCAAGCCGGACCAGGAACGGCTGATTCCCTTCGTCGAGGCCTTCGTCGACGACGTCAGCCTGGCGGACCGGCGGATCCGTGTCGACTGGGGCGTGGACTACTGACGCCACCGTCATGCGCTTCGACGTCCTGACGATCTTCCCGGAGCTGTTCGCGCCGCACCTGACGCACGGCGTCACGCGGCGCGCCTTCGAGAGCCGCCAGGTCGACGTGCGGCTGTGGCCGCTGCGCGATTTCGCCGAAGACAACTACCGACGCGTCGACGACCGCACCTACGGTGGCGGACCCGGCATGGTCATGCTGGCCGAGCCGCTGGAGAAGGCGCTCGCGGCCGTCAAGGCGGACCGCGGCGAGGAGGCGCCCGCCGTCATCCACTTCACGCCCGCCGGCGCCCGCATCGATCAGGCGCGCGTGCAGGCGTTGGCGGCCGGCCCGGGCGCCCTTTTGCTGTGCGGGCGCTACGAGGGCATCGATCAGCGCGTGCTGGACCGCCACGTGACGCTGGAGCTCAGCCTGGGCGACTTCGTGCTGTCCGGCGGCGAGCTGCCCGCCCTGGTGCTGCTGGACGCCGTGGCGCGCCTGCAGGACGGCGTGCTGGGTGACGCGCAGTCCCACCAGCAGGACAGCTTCTCTGACGGGCTGCTGGATTGCCCCCATTTCAGCCGCCCGGAGGTCCTTCCCGATGGCCGGGAAGTGCCGGCGGTGCTGCTCTCCGGCCATCACGCCGAGATCCGGCGCTGGCGGCGCGAGCAGTCGCTGGCGTTGACGGCGGCACGGCGACCCGAGCTGATCGAAGCGGCCCGCGCGGCCGGTCGGCTGAGCAAGGCCGATGAAGCCTTCCTGGCCAAATCTAGGCAAAACCCGTAATCCCGGGCTATACTTGCGGGCTGTCCGATCCTCTGGCGGGTCGAGTGGACTGGATGCCTCTTGCAGGCGCCGGCTGCAAACCCAACCGATAAATAGCGGTCCGCCAAGATCCTTAGGAGTACAGATGGACCTGATCCAAACCCTCGAGCAAGAAGAAATTGCTCGCCTGAACAAGACCATCCCGGCCTTCGCCCCCGGCGACACCGTGATCGTCAGCGTCAACGTCGTTGAAGGCAGCCGCAAGCGCGTGCAGGCCTACGAAGGCGTCGTCATCGCCAAGCGCAACCGCGGCCTGAACAGCGCCTTCATCGTCCGCAAGATCTCCAGCGGCGAAGGCGTCGAGCGGACCTTCCAGCTCTACAGCCCGCTGATCGCCTCAATCGAAGTCAAGCGCCGTGGCGATGTGCGCCGCGCCAAGCTGTACTACCTCCGCGAGCGTTCGGGCAAGTCGGCCCGCATCAAGGAAAAGCTGGCCTAAGCAGCTCGTCTGCTTCGCTCAAGCCGCCCAGGGTTACGCTCTCGGCGGCTTTTGTTTTGCGTCCATGAAACGTCCCGTCATCACCCAGCCCCAGCTCGTGCCGGTCACGCGCACCGACAGCGACCTGCCTGCCGTACCGCCCGAAGCTCTGACCGCCACCGCCGTCCGCAATCGGCTGCAAGCCCTGTCGGGCTGGACGCCGGAGTTCGCCGGGGACGGGGGCCTGTTCACGGACCGCTCGCCCGCCGGCGCGGCTGTGCTGGTGCCTCTCGTGCAGCATGAAGCAGGCCTGAACCTCCTGCTGACGCGACGCACCGACCACCTGCGCGACCACGCCGGCCAGATCAGCTTCCCTGGCGGCCGCGTCGAACCGGAGGACGACGGTCCCGTGGCGACCGCGCTGCGCGAGACCGAAGAAGAGATCGGACTGACCCGCCGCTACATCGAGGTCATCGGCCAGTTGCCCGTCTACTCCACCGTCACGGCCTTCCAGGTCACGCCGGTTGTCGCCCTCGTCGAACCTGGCTTCACGCTGCGGCTCGATGACTTCGAGGTCGCCGAGGCCTTCGAGGTGCCGCTGGCCTGGCTGATGGACCCGGCCCATCACCGCCACCACCGCTTCGAGTTCGCAGGGACCGAACGGCGCTTCCTCTCCATGCCCTGGCAGGGGCCCGAGCGCGAGTATTTCATCTGGGGTGCGACAGCCGCGATGTTGCGCAACCTCTACCGTTTGCTGAGCAGGGCCTGACCCGGGCACTATCATCCGCGCCCATGAATTTCTTCGCGGTGCTGTTGGCCCTGTTGTGTGAGCAACTCAAGCCTTTGAGACATGGCAACCGGGTGCACCAGTCCGTCATTGCCTGGGTGCGCTGGACGGGGCGCAATTTCGATGCTGGCGACGAGCACCATGCCGTCGTCGTCTGGGCCATCACGGTTCTCGTGCCGGGCCTGGTCATTGCCCTGATCTTCCTGACCCTGCGCCACTTCAGCCTGCTGCTGGCCCTGGCGATGGACGTGCTGGTCCTCTACCTGACGCTGGGCTTCCGCCAGTTCAGCCACTACTTCACCGACATCCGCGATGCGCTGGAGCGTGGCGACGACGCGACCGCGCGCCAATTGCTGGCCGAGTGGCGGCACCTGGACGCGAGCGAGCTGCCGCGCACCGAACTGATCCGCCACGTCATCGAGCATTCGCTGCTCGCCGCGCATCGCCATGTCTTCGGCGTGTTCTTTTGGTTCATCGTCTTCTCGACGCTCGGCCTCGGTCCGGCCGGCGCGGTGGTCTACCGCATGGCCGAGTTCGCCGGGCGCTACTGGTCCTTCAAGAGCCGCACGCTGGACGCGCCCACCAACACCCGCCTGCTGGCCCTGTCGCGTCAGGCCTTCAGCTGGATCGATCACCTGCCTGCGCGCCTGACGGCGACGGGCTTCGCCATCGTGGGCAATTTCGAGGAGGCGGTGAATGGCTGGCGCCGCGATGCCAGCCTCTGGCTGCACGCCAACGAAGGCATCATCCTCGCGTCGGCTGCCGGCGCCGTGGGCCTGCAGCTCGGCGGCGCGGCCGCGCCCGGCATCACGCCGGACCGCAGCAAGACCTTCGACGCCGGCTCCGAACCCGACGCCACGGGCGCCGCCGGGTCGACGGCTGGTGCGCCGCCCCAGCTCGGTCATCTGCAGAGCGTCGTCGGCCTGGTCTGGCGTTCTGTGGTGCTGTGGATGCTGCTGCTGGCGCTGCTGACGCTGGCCAACCTGGTCGGCTGAGCGCCGGTCCGGGCGCGGGAGACGCCGCCCCGAAAATCTTTGGTCACCCCCGCATTTGCAATCGCTGATGGCGGGCTGGGGTGAAGGTGGCTTGCGTAAATCTGTCCGGCGTCTGGTTGGGCATCGGGGATCCCCGCGCCACGATGAGAGCCGCGCCTGGCAAGGCCGGGCAGCCTCGTCGACTGCCCGGCCTGGATGGCTTGCCCTGAGCGGGCTTACTTCAGCACCGTCTGCTGCAGGAACAGCACGGTGGCATAGAACTGGTAGTCCTGGTTGTCCTTCTTCTGGAAACCGTGGCCCTCGTTGTCGGCGCGCAGATACCAGACCGGCGTGCCGCCCTGGCGCACCGTGGCGACGATCTGCTCGGCCTCGGTATAGGGCACGCGCGGATCGTTCTTGCCCTGGATGACGAATAGCGGCTTCTTGATCTTGTTCGCGTTGGTCAGCGGCGAGATCTTCTCCAGGTGGGCCCGCATCGCCGGGTCGCGCTCGTCGCCGTACTCCACGCGGCGCAGGTCGCGACGGTAGCTCTCGGTGTTGTTCAGGAAGGTCACGAAGTGCGAGATGCCGACGATATCGATGGAGCCGGCAATGCGATCCGCATAGTGCGTCGACACTGCCAGCGTCATGTAGCCGCCGTAGCTGCCGCCCATGACCAGCACGCGGGAGGCGTCGAGGTCGGGCTGGGTCGCGATCCAGTCAAGCAGGGCGCCGATGTCCTTGACCGAGTCCTCACGCTTGAAGCCGTTGTCCATGGCCAGGAAGCTCTTGCCATAGCCGCTGGAGCCGCGCACGTTGGGCTGGATCAGCGCCATGCCCAGCTCTTGCACGAAGTAGGCGTTGCGGCCGAGGAAGCCGACGCTGGCCTGGGACTCGGGGCCACCGTGGATGGAGATCAGCACAGGGCGCTTGCCC
>NZ_DASWYS010000313.1:0-53765 GCF_036404855.1 Roseateles sp. | reverse complement strand
AGGACTTCGTCAGTCGTACCAAGCACAGTCCGCGCCAAGCTAATCGAGGAGACAACGCCATGAGCACGCTGAATACCTATCCGCCCAGCCCCGAGTGGCTCGCCAACGCCCACGTGAAGGGCGAGGCTGGCTATGCGGCGTTGGTGGCGGAGGCCGAGAAGGACTACGCCGGCTACTGGGCCCGCCTGGCCCGTGAACTGCTGAGCTGGCAGACGCCTTTCACCAAGACGCTGAACGACAGCGATGCGCCGTTCTTCAAGTGGTTCGAGGACGGCAAGCTCAACGTCTCGTACAACTGCCTGGATCGCCATGTCGAGGCCGGCAAGGGTGGCAAGACGGCACTGATCTTCGAGGCCGACGACGGCACCGTCACGAACGTCAGCTACGCCGAGCTGCTCGACAAGGTCAGCCAACTGGCCAATGCGCTGAAGGCGCGCGGCATCCAGAAGGGCGATCGCGTCGTCATCTACATGCCCATGTCCGTCGAGGGCGTCGTGGCCATGCAGGCCTGTGCTCGCATCGGCGCCACGCATTCCGTCGTCTTCGGCGGCTTCTCGGCTCAGTCGCTGCGCGACCGCGTCCAGGACGCCGGTGCCGTGGCGCTGATCTGCGCCGACGAGCAGCAACGCGGCGGCAAGTCGCTGCCGCTTAAGGCCATCGTGGACGAGGCACTGGAGGGCGGCTCGTGCCCGACGCTGCGCGACGTCATCGTCTACAAGCGCACCGGCGGCAAGATCGGCTGGATCGAGGGGCGCGACCTGTGGCTGCACGACCTGATGGCCGCCGAGTCCACCCACTGCCCGCCCGAGTGGGTCGAGGCCGAACATCCGCTGTTCCTGCTGTACACGTCCGGCTCCACCGGCAAGCCCAAGGGCGTGCAGCACAGCAGCGGCGGCTATCTGCTGCACGCTGCGCTGACCACCAAGTGGACCTTCGACCTGAAGGACAGCGATGTGTTCTGGTGCACGGCCGACATCGGCTGGGTCACGGGCCACAGCTACATCACCTACGGCCCGCTGGCGCTGGGCGGCACCGAGATCGTCTTCGAAGGCGTGCCCACCTATCCGGACGCCGGCCGCTTCTGGCAGATGATCCAGAAGCACAAGGTCACGATCTTCTACACGGCGCCCACGGCGATCCGTTCCCTGATCAAGGCGGCGGAGACCAATGCCGCCGTGCATCCGAAGAACTACGACCTCTCCAGCCTGCGGCTGCTCGGTTCGGTGGGCGAGCCCATCAACCCGGCCGCGTGGGAGTGGTACCACGAGCATGTCGGCGGCCGTCGCTGCCCCATCGTCGACACCTTCTGGCAGACCGAGACCGGCGGCCACATGATCACGCCGCTGCCTGGTGTGACGACGCTGGTGCCGGGCTCGTGCACGCTGCCCTTCCCGGGCATCACGGCGGCCATCGTCGATGAGACCGGCAACGACGTGCCCAACGGCCAGGGCGGCATCCTGGTCGTCAAGAAGCCGTGGCCCTCGATGATCCGTACGATCTACGGCGACCCGGAGCGCTTCAAGAAGAGCTACTACCCGGCCGAGCTCAAGGGCTACTACCTGGCCGGCGACGGCGCCATCCGCGATGCGGAGACCGGCTACTTCACGATCACCGGCCGCATCGACGACGTGCTCAACGTGTCGGGCCATCGCATGGGGACGATGGAGATCGAATCGGCGCTGGTCGGCTGCACCGACCTGGTGGCCGAAGCGGCGGTCGTGGGCCGCCCGGACGACACGACCGGCGAGGCCATCTGCGCCTTCGTCGTGCTCAAGCGTCCGCGCCCCAGCGGCGACGAAGCCAAGGCGATTGCCAAGCAGTTGCGCGACCACGTGGCCAAGGAGATCGGCCCCATCGCCAAGCCCAAGGACATCCGCTTCGGCGACAACCTGCCCAAGACCCGCTCCGGCAAGATCATGCGGCGGCTGCTGAGGTCGGTGGCCAAGGGCGAATCGGTCACCCAGGACACTTCCACGCTGGAGAATCCCGCGATCCTGGAGCAGCTGGGTCAGGCGTACTGACCCGCCCACGAGCTGCACCCATGCAAAGGCCCGCGAAAGCGGGCCTTTGTTCGTTCAGGGGGCATGGCCCAGGCCTTCCGGCGAAGCCTGACCTGGCATGGGCCAGCGGGTGACGGAAGTGGGCCTGCGTTTCTGCAGGTGCGTTTGACCGTCTAAACCCTGCGGTCGCGGTGTCACGAGCCTGCCGCGATGTGCGCAGCAGGCGCCCGTCCGGCGGCTGGCGCGGGGCGGGCGAGGAACTTCACTTGACGGTCAGCACCCACTTGGCCAGCGTCTCGGCTTCGGCCGCGCTGACTTGCGGATTGGCCGGCATCGGCACCGGGCCCCAGGCGCCGGAGCCACCCTTTTGGATCTTCTCGGCGAGCTTCTTGTAGGCGTCCTTGTCCTTGCCGTACTTGGCAGCCACTTCCTTGTAGGCGGGGCCGACGAGCTTCTTGTCCAGCGCGTGGCAGGCCATGCAGTTCTTCTTCTGCGCCAGTTCCTGGTTGGCAAAGGCGGCGGGGGCGATGAGGGCGAGACTCAGGATCAGGACATTCTTCATGCTTACCTTTCGAGGCGGTGGACTACAGTGACCATAAAGATACCTGAAATACCTGAAGGAGAGCCCGCATGGGTTTCGTATTGATCGGCGTGCTCTTGATCGTGTTGCGTCTGGGCGGCTGGGTCCAGTTCCACAAGGACGATTTCTGGGCGTGGGTCATCGTGCTGTCGCCCTTCGCGCTGGCGGTGTTGTGGTGGGCCTGGGCCGACTCATCGGGCCGGACCCAGCGCAAGGCCATGCAGGTGCTGGACGAGCGCAAGGCCGCCCGGCGCGAGCAGCAGATGGAAGCACTTGGTCAGCTGAAGCCGGGTGCCAAGAAGAAGCGCTGACGGCCGGCGGCTGGTTTGCCGGCTCCGGCATGGGGAGCCCCTGCCTGAAGTCACGGCGGGAAAACCCAGGCATCGGCATGTTGGCCGGGCGCGTTCAAGGTGCGCCCTTCAGGAGACTTCCCGCATGCATCTGCGTTTGATCCCCCTCGCGCTGGCCCTGTGTGCCGGCGCAGCCCAGGCCGACCTGCTCAAAGATACGCAATGGCAGTCCTGGCTGGACGCCGGCAAGACGGCCGAGCTGGACCGCGCCGCTCAAGCCCGCGCCAAGGCCCAGCCGGACGATGACCAGGCGGCCGTAGCCCTGGCCATGGCCGCCGTCGACGACAACGACGCCGTGCGCCTGGAAGCGAGCCTGCCCGCGCTGCTGGCCTGCGCCGACAAGCGCCCGCAAGCCATCTGCAGCTACGCCCTGGGCCGCGTCTACGGTCAGCAGGCGATGACGGCCAGCGTCTTCAAGATGCCCGGCCTGGCGAGCAAGACCAAGGATCAATTCGTGAAGGCCGTGGCGCAGGATCCCTTGCTCTTCGAGGCGCGCAGTGCGCTAGCGCAGTTCTATCTGATCGCGCCGGGCTTTGCCGGCGGCAGCGTGGCCAAGGCCAGGGAGCTGGCCGGCGAGGCGCGCCAGCCTGAACAGGCCAAGCTGGTGCGCTTCCTCGTCGCTGCCCAGGACAAGGACTGGGGCGGCGCCGAACGCGAATTGAGCGCCGTGAAGGCCGGCGACGACCGTACGCTGCAGCGCGAGCTGCGCAACGGCTGGATGCGCCTGGGCGCGGAGTTGGTGGAGCAGAAGTCGTTGGCCAAGGCCAAGACGGTCTTCGAGACGGTGCAGCGCGACAATCCTCAGCACGCCGCCGGCCCTTATGGCCTGGCCCGCGTTGCGCTGGAAACCCAGCAACCCGACGAGGCGCTGCGTCTCCTGGAGCGCTGCCGGGCCTTGGACGGTGCCGACCGCTACCCGCTGGACCATCGTGTGGGTCAGGCACTGATCGCCAAGGGCGACAAGGCGGGCGCCAAGGCCGCGCTGGAGCGCTTCGTGCAGAACAAGCGCGCCAGCCCGCGCAATCTCGAGGACGCGAAGAAGCTGCTGGCCAGCCTGGCCTGACCTGCGTCGGAGCGTGCGGGGAGGGCGCTGGCTATGATGCGCGCGCTTCCGCCACTCCGTCTCGAGCCATGCTGGTTCACCCGCAGTTCAACCCCATCGCCATCGAGGTCGGCCCCCTGGCCGTGCATTGGTACGGCATCACCTACCTGATCGCCTTCGGCCTGTTCCTGTGGCTGGCGACGCGGCGCGCGCGCATGCCCCAACATGCGGCCGTGGGCTGGACGAAGCAGGATGTCGACGATGTCCTCTTTTATGGCGTGCTCGGCGTCGTGCTGGGCGGGCGCCTGGGCTACTGCTTCTTCTACAAGCCCGACTACTACATCCATCACCTGCCGGAGATCCTGCAGGTCTGGAAGGGCGGCATGTCCTTCCACGGCGGCCTGCTGGGCGTGCTGCTGGGCCTGTGGCTGTTCGGCCGCAAGCGCGGGCGCAGCTTCTTCGAGGTGTCGGACCTGATCGCGCCCTGCGTGCCGACGGGCATCATGGCGGTGCGCCTGGGCAACTTCATCAACGGTGAGCTGTGGGGGCGGCCGGCACCGGCTGATCTGCCGTGGGCGATGGTCTTCCCGCAGGCCAACGATGGCGGCATCGCGCGCCACCCGTCCCAGCTCTACCAGGCAGCCGGGGAAGGCCTGCTGCTCTTCATCGTGCTGTGGCTGTACGCCCGCAAGCCGCGTGCAACCGGGCAGATCTCGGGCGTCTTCATGATGGGGTACGGCGCGCTGCGCTTCGTGGCGGAATACTTCCGCGAGCCCGACGACTTCCTCGGCCTGCGCGCGCTGAACTGGAGCCAGGGCCAGTGGCTGAGCCTGCCGATGATCCTGGTCGGCGCGGCGATCTTTGCCTGGGCGACCCGGCGCAACCAGCGGCCCGCCTGAGCGACATGAGACAGATCTTCTTCGACACCGAAACCACCGGCCTGGAGGCCGACAAGGGCGACCGCATCATCGAGGTCGGCTGCGTCGAGATGGTCAACCGCCAGCTCACCGGCAACAACCTGCACCTGTACATCAACCCCGAGCGCGCCAGCCACGAGGATGCGCTGCGGGTGCACGGGCTGACCGAAGACTTCCTGTCGGACAAGCCCAAGTTCGCCGAGATCGTCGACCAGCTCCTCGCCTTCCTGGCCGGCGCCGAGCTCGTCATCCACAACGCGCCCTTCGACATCGGCTTCATCAACGCCGAGCTGAAGCGCTTGAAGCGTGGCGTCCTCACCGACCACGTCGCCGGTGTGCGCGACACGTTGCTGATGGCGCGAGACCTCTTCCCCGGCAAGGCCAACTCGCTGGATGCCTTGTGCCGCCGCCTGGAGGTGGACAACACCAAGCGCGTGCTGCACGGCGCGCTGCTGGACGCCGAGTTGCTAGCCGACGTCTACATCCGTCTGACGCGCGGCCAGGACGCGCTGTTGATGGACGACCACGGCGATGCGGCGGGTGGCGACAGCCATGCCGCGGTCGAGGCCATCGACCTGAGCCGTTTCGAGTTGCCCGTGCTGCGTGCCAGCGAGGCGGAAGCGGCGGCGCATGCCAAGCTGCTCGTCGATCTCGACAAGGCAGCAGGCGGAAGCTGCAAGTGGCGTGTGTTGGAACCAGCGCAACCCGTGGCATAATCGCGGGCTTCCCGGAAGTCGGGCACATTCAGGGCGGTTAGCTCAGCGGTAGAGCACTGCCTTCACACGGCAGGGGTCGCAGGTTCGAACCCTGCACCGCCCACCAAGAGTCTTTGCGACCCAGGGACTTGCGGTGAATCCTGAATGCGCGACTCAGCGGGATGGCCGAAAGCAGGCCAGAACGAGTTTTTGATTGGGCGGTTAGCTCAGGGGTAGAGCACCACATTCACACTGTGGGGGTCGCAGGTTCGAAACCTGCACCGCCCACCAATCAAGGACTCAGCAAGAACCCGGCGTCAGCCGGGTTTTGTTTTTTGCGCCCCTCGAAAGCAGTCTGCGGGTGACACCGACCACCCACGCGGAGTTCGTTGCACCCCGCTGGCCGCCTGGGAGGCAGCCCTTGCTGCCTCACTGCGCCGAGAGAGGACGCCCTGGCAGGACCCGGTGCAGTTCCTCGGCCAGAGCCCGAAGGTCCATGGGCTTGTTGAGATAGCCATCCATGCCGGCATTCAGGCAGGCGCTGCGGCGCAGCTCTGTGTCACCGCTGGTGGCGGCCACGATGGGGAAGGGCGGCAGGGTGCCGATGCGCTGCAAGGTCCTCAGGTGCTCGCTGGCTTCCAGGCCGTCCATTAAAGGCATGTCAACGTCCATCAGGACCATGTCGGGCGGCTCGTCGCAGCAGGAATCGAGCGCCTCGATGCCGTCGCCGGCGACGACCACCTCATAGCCCAGCGCTTCGAGCTGTCCTCGCGCCACGATCTGGTTCACGACGTTGTCGTCGACGACGAGCACGCGCCGGCTTTCCTGGGCGTACAGCGGTGCCGGGGACGTCAGCCGTGAGAGGGCCGTCGACGTCCGGGTGTCGACGTGCGCGGTGAAACGTTCCAGTTCCAGCGGGCTGAGCGGCAGCACCCGGATGTCGACGGTGGAACTGCCCCTTGCGTTCAGGCTCTCAGAGCCGGAGACCACGGCAAGCACTGCCCACAGGCTGGGCAACGCGTGCACGATCTGTTCGAGCAGGAACACTTCGTGACCGGCATGCTCCGTGACGATCATCAGCACGGGGGCCTGGGCGGCAGACATTGCCGCCATGGCGTCCTCAAGCTGCCCGAACGAGACGACGTGCCAGCCCAACTGGCGCAAGCGGGCCTCGACCGAGTCCAGTGCACCGGGCAGCGGACTGACCAGCCAGGCCACCGAGCCGGCTGCGTCGGGCGTGTGCTCGGACGGAAGTTCTTGCGCGGCCACCTCGCCGCTCAAGGAGATCACAAGGCCGTTATCGCCTGCGTCTACGAACTGGACCGATCCACCCGTGGCAGGACACTCACCTGCGGCATGTTCAACCTTGCTCTGCTCGACAGCGGCTTCCTCGGGGACCAACTGCAGGCGGTGCAGCACGCCCATCACGTCGCCCGATCGGCTGGACCCTGTCCCTGCGGCATGGATGATGATCTTGCAGCGGCCGAAGACCGGCGGTTCGATCTCCGCGCTGAACATGACGAAGCCCGATTCGAAGCAGTCGACGATGCCCAGCAGGACGCGGTGGATGCCAGCCCTCAGGTACGGCCCGGGATCGTCGAGCGCCACGCGAGGTCCACGACAGTCGAAATACGTGACCAACCCCTTTTTGCGGGCATGCGGCAGGACGTCGCGTGCACTCTGCGTGAAAAGCTCTGAAAACTCCATGGGCCCACATTTGCTACTGGCCTTCAGCGTAGATCCAAAGTGGTTGCCGCATCGTTTCCAGATGTGGCCAACGCTTACTGTTCTACACAAACAGCTGCTTCTGCGGCCAATAGGCGCGAATCCGCCGCCTTCTCGCGGCTGTGGATATTCACGGCGGCCGTGTTCAGGATGCGAGCCGGCGCCCGATGTGCCGGTACCTCATGGGGTACGCGTGGCTTGAGATGGCGGGGATGTGGGCGTCTCGTGGCGGTATGCCACGTAGTACAGGAGGGGAATGACGACCAGCGTCAGCAACGTGCTGACCAGGATGCCGAAGATCAGCGAGATCGCCAGGCCGTTGAAGATGGGGTCGTCGAGGATGAAGAAGGCGCCGAGCATGGCGGCCAGGCCGGTCAGCACGATGGGCTGCGCACGCGTGGCGGCCGAATGCACGACAGCCTCCTTCAGCGGGCGCCCTTGTGCCACCTCCAGGCGGATGAAGTCCACCAGCAGGATGGAATTGCGCACGATGATGCCCGCCAGCGCAATCATGCCGATCATGCTGGTGGCGGTGAACTGCGCACCCAGCAACGCATGCCCCGGCATCACGCCCACCAGCGTCAGCGGGATGGGCGCCATGATGATGAGCGGCGTCACGTAGGAGCCGAACTGCGCGACCACCAGCAGGTAGATCAGCACCAGGCCCACCGCGTAGGCTGCCCCCATGTCCCGGAAGGTCTCGTAGGTGATCTGCCACTCGCCGTCCCACTTCAGTGTGTAGTCGCGCCAGGCATCCTCGGGCGCCTGGATGAAGGCCTCGGCCAGCACGCCGCCGCCGGGTGTGACGATCCGGGACAGCGCGTCGCGCATCCTGAACATGCCGTAGAGCGGGCTGTCCAGCGCGCCGGCCATGTCGCCCACGACGAAGTGCACCGGCAGGCCGTCCTTGTGGAAGACGGGCTGCTCGCGCAGGCCATCGCTCACCTCGACCAGTTCCCGCAACGGCACGAGGGCGCCGGCGGCGCTGCGCACGCCGAGCTGCAGCAGTGCATCGAGATCGCCCTGGCGTTCGGCCGGCAGCTGCAGCCAGGCACTGGCGGGGTACTTGCTACCGTCGTGCAGCCACGTCACGGCCTCGCCCCCGAGACCGGCGGCGATCGTCGAGACCACGGCGGCCTGGGGCACGCCCAGCAGCGCCGCCTTGCGGCGGTCCACCAGCAACAGCTTCCTGGGCGCCGCCGCGATGCCGGAATCGTCCACGTCGACGATCCCCGGCGTCTGTTCGAAGACCTGGCGCACCTGTCGGGCCACCTCACGGCGGCCTTGCACATCCGGGCCGTATATCTCGGCCACGATGGGCGACTGCACCGGCGGGCCGGGCGGCACTTCGACCACCTTCACGTTGGCGCCGTGGCGGCGGCCGATCTCCTGCAGCGCCGGACGAAGTCGCGTGGCAATGGCGTGGCTCTGCGCGCTGCGGTGGTGCTTGTCGACGAGGTTGACCTGGAGGTCCCCCACCTCACCGCCAGCGCGCAGGTCGTACTGGCGCACCAGGCCATTGAAGTTGATGGGGGCGGCGGTGCCGGCATAGGCCTGGTAGTCGGTCACCTCGGGTTGGCGGGCCACGTAAGCCGCCAGTTCTCGAAGCACCGCTGCCGTGCGCTCCAGCGGCGTGCCCGCCGGCATGTCGACGATGACCTGGAACTCCGACTTGTTGTCGAAGGGCAGCATCTTCAGCACCACGAGGCCCAGCGCCGGCAGGGCGAGCGAGACGGTGATCAGTCCGGCCACGCCGACCCCCAGCCACCGCCGGTTGCGCGCGCCGGCGGCATCGTCCAGCAACGGGCGGAATACCCGTTCGAACAGCGGCCCCAGCCGCGCCGCCAGACCATGGCTGGCATCGCTGCCCTGACCCGTGCGCCCGAGCCACAACCGAGCCAGCCAGGGCGTGACGACGAAGGCGATGGCCAGCGACAGCAGCATGCCCATGCTGGCGTTGATGGGGATGGGGCTCATGTAGGGCCCCATCAGGCCCGACACGAAGGCCATGGGCAGCAAGGCCGCGATGACGGTGAGGGTCGCCAGGATGGTGGGGCCTCCCACCTCGTCCACCGCGCCAGGGATCAGCTCGGCCAAGGACTTGCCGGGATGCAGTGCTCGGTGGCGGTGGATGTTCTCCACCACGACGATGGCGTCGTCCACCAGGATGCCAATGGAGAAGATCAGCGCGAACAGCGACACGCGGTTCAACGTGAAGCCCCAGGCCCAGGAGGCGAACAGCGTGACGGTCAGCGTCAGGACCACCGCGCTGCCGACGATGGCCGCCTCGCGCCGCCCCAGAGCGATGAAGACAAGGGCGATCACGGAGGCCGTGGCGAACATCAGCTTCTGGATCAGCTTCATCGCCTTGTCGTTGGCCGAGGCGCCGTAGTTGCGGGTCTGCGCCACTTCCACGCCCTGCGGGATCACGGTGTTGCTCAGCCCCGCCACGCGCCGCATGACGGCATCGGCGACCTGAATGGCGTTCTCGCCGGGCTTCTTCGTGATGGCCAGGGTCACGGCCGGGACTTCGGCGCCCCCGGCGCCGTGCCAGACGTAGCGCTGCGGCGGCAGCGGACCATCCACCACCTGGGCCACGTCGCCGAGATAGACCGGTCGGCCATTGCGGGCGCCGACCACCAGTTGACTCAGTTCGCGGGCGTCGCGCAGATAAGGGCCGGCCTCGACGTCCACGGCACGGTCACCTGACAGCAACTGGCCCGCGGCGGCACCGCTGTTGGCGGACTGCAGGGCCTGGCGCAGCTCGGCCACGCCGAGGCCTGCGGCGGCCAGGCGGGCCGGGTCCAGTTCCACTCGAATCGCACGGCCCGGGCCCCCTAGCGTCGTCACCGTGCGGGTGCCGGGAACGCGCTTGAGGTCGGCCTCCAGGCTGTGGGCGATTCGCTCCAGGTCGAAGGCCCCCGTCTCGGCGTCCTTGGCGTGCAACGTCAACGTGACGATGGGCACGTCGTCAATGCCCTTGGGCTTCACCAGCGGTGCCGCCACCCCGAGTCCTTGAGGCAGCCAGTCGGCATGGGACTGGACGGTGTCGTACAGCCGCACGAGCGCTTCGGTGCGCGGCACGCCGACCTTGAACTGCACGGTCAATACCGCCAGCCCCGGGCGCGACACGCTCATCACATGCTCGACGCCGGCCATCTGCGAAAGCACCTGCTCGGCCGGCGTCGCCACCATCTGCTCCACGTCCTGCACGGCGGCACCAGGGAACGGAACCAGCACATTGGCCATGGTCACGTTGATCTGCGGCTCCTCCTCGCGCGGCGTGACCAGCACGGCGAACGCCCCCAGGAGGAGGGCCACCAGGGCCAGCAGCGGCGTGATCTGGGCCGATTGAAAGAAGCGGGCAATGCGCCCGGACAGGCCGAGAGCCATCACAGCCTCCGCGCCGCAGCTTGCGGATCCAGGGCGATGCGTTCACCGGCCTTGAGACCGGTCAGCACTTCGGTCTGGTCGCCGCTGACCGGCCCGGTGCGCACCTGGCGAAGCATCGGGCGGTCGTCGGTGCTGACGACGTAGACGCCCTTGAGTTCCGCGCGCTGCACGAGGGCCCGGCTGGGAATGAAGACACGCTGCGTCTCGCTGCCTTCGGGGGCAACCGGCAGCCACGCCCGCGCGAAGCCACCGGGCGCAGCACCGCTGCCGGCCGGCAGTTCGATGCGCACCGTGACCGTGTGTGTCAGCGGGTCGGCCGCCGGCAGTACTTCCCAGCGCGCCGCCATGACGCGCCGCCCGGTGAGCTCGACCGCCACGGGCGTCGCGAGCCGGCTCCTGAGCAGACCGGCCGACGACTCCGGCACGGCCACGGCCAGGCGCAACGCCGACGGGTCGAACAGCGTGACGAGGGCCCGGCCGGGCAGCGCCATGTCACCCGGCATGACGCTCACCTCGGCGACCACGGCGTCGTAGGGCGCCTTGACGAGAAAGTACCCGGTCTCGGTGCGCGCGGCCTGCGCCGCGGCCATCTGGGCATTCGCCTGCGCCGTGGTGGATTTGAACTGGGCTTCGGCCTGGTCCAGTGCCGCCTGGCTGATGAAGCGGCTGGCAAAGAGCTGGCGCTGACGCTGCATTTCCAACGTGGCGGCCTGCTGAACGGCGCGCGCGGCCTCCACCTGGGCCGCGGCCGCACCGGCCTGTTGCTCGGCCGCACGGGCGTCCAGCCGGGCCAGCAACTGGCCGGTCCTCACCCGGTCGCCCGCTTTCACCGGCAGGGCTACCACGGCGCCGGCAACCTGCGCCGAAACCACTGTCTGGCGCACGGCTTCGACGGTGCCGTCGTGACTGCCCAGCCCGGGAGGGGCGGCATGCGCCACCGTCCAGGTTGCCAGTGGGTCAGCCGCTGGGCTGACGGTCGGAAGGAGGCCCGCCATCAGGGCCAGGATGGCGAGTGACAGGACGTGGGACCGGCGGGACATGCGGACTCCTGAACGTGATCTTTCGTGCTTGATGATCTATTATTTAACTAAGTAGCTAAATAGTCAATCGCAAGCATGAGCAAGCAGATGCCTTCCACGCAAATCGGGCATGATGGGCCCCCGCCCCCCAGTTCATGTCTCGCGATGCAGGACCTGCCCGACGAAGCCCTTCAGCAAGTTGCCGCCTATTTCCAGGCGTTGTCCGAGCCCACGCGACTGCAGATCCTCAACCTGCTGCGCCGGGGCGAGCGCAACGTGGGGGAGATCGCCCAGGCCTGCGGCTTCACGTCGGCCAACATCTCGCGGCACCTCTCGGTGCTGATGCAGCAGGGCCTGGTCACCCGCGAATCGCGGGGGTCCGCCGTCTACTACAGCATCGCGGACGAATCGGTCTACGCGCTTTGTGACCTCGTGTGCGGCAGCATCGGCCGGCAACTGGAGCGGGCCGCAGCGCAGCGCAACACCTTCCTGAAAGGCGCCAAGGCGTCGCGTCGGGTCGGTTGACCGGCCGCCTCAATGCGGCGGGGCCGTTAGCCGTGGTCGTGGCCGCGGTCGCCCGCCGGCGAGGCGGTGTGCCAGTCCTGCGGCCTGAAGGCCTTAGCGAGGACGCGCCCTCTTGCCTACTGCCTGCGTCCTGCACGGTTGAATGGCATGGCGATGCATCGCTGCTCCGGTAGACTGGACTGAATCCACGAAGGACAGACCAACAAGTTGGGGATGCACGCACATGAGGCAGGGCCTCCGGTGCGGGCAGGCACCCTCTGCGACATGCCGCTTAGCGATCCTCAAGATCTCGTTGACAGGGCCGCGAATCGACGGCGCAGAACAGGAAGATGGCTCGTCGGGGTCAATCTCGCGCTGGCACTCCTCCTGTGTGCCCTGGTCACGTTCGTCCTGGACAGGTCCCATCGCGAGTTCCAGAATGACGCGCGCAATGAGGCAGAAGGCCTGGCTTCTGTTGCGCAACTGAATATTCAGATTGAGATCGACCGCGTCGATGGCGTGCTGCGCTCCACAGCCTCCGAGTTGGAGCGGTTGATGCGTTCGGGAGCCCTCCCCGATGCAACGATCAACGAGATCCTGCGCTCCCGATACGAGCTGCTGAGCAGCATTGAGGCATTCCGGCTCACCGATGCCGATGGCTTGATCCGTTGGGGTGCAAGCGAGACGGACGGCACAGGGCAGGACCTCTCCGATCGGGACTATTTCCATCAGGTGAAGGCGCAGCCCAAGCCCGTCACAGTGATTGGCGGGCCGCTGAAGTCGAAGGTTTCGGGCCACTGGGTGGTCACGCTCGCGCATCCCGTGCGTTCGGCGGGCCGATTTGCCGGCATGCTCTACGCGAGCATCGGCACGGAGCATTTCCGGCGCATGTTCCAGCAGTACGGTATCGAACCCCTGGATGCGATCACGCTTCGAAGGGACGACCATCGGCTCGTCGCGCGCTATTCGCCCGAGAGCCCCTCTCAGGGGGTGCCCGGCGATACCTCGGTATCCCAGGAGCTGCGCAAGGCCTTGGCCGCCCATCCCAGCGCAGGCAGCTTCGTGTCACGGACCGCCGTGGATGCGCAAGTGCGAACCACAGCCTACCGCAAGTTGGAGTCCTGGCCTCTGGTGGTCCTGGCAGGCATCAACAACGAGCGCTTCTTCGGGACATGGCGTCAGCAGGCCGTGACCGTGGTGGCCCTGGCGGCGCTGGTCTGGATGCTGGTCGTCGGGGCGACATGGAAGGTCCAGCGAGCGCATCGGCGTGTCGAAGCAGTCATTCAGGATCTGGCAGAGCAGGGCAAGCGCATCCAGGCGTTGCTGCGCACCGCGGGCGACGGCATCCACATCATGGACCGCACCGGCCGTCTGGTGGAGATGAGCGATTCCTTCGCCGAGATGCTCAAGTCCTCTCGCGAGAAGCTGCTGGGGCGGCACATTGCGAGTTGGGACCCGAACCAGGACGAGGCCAGCATTGACGCGTGGCTCGCAAAGGTCAAGCCGGGCGATCGTCAGCGGGTCGACGTGCAGCACCGCCGCGACGACGGGCAGGTCATCGACGTGGAGTTGCAGCTGAGCATGGCAGACATCGCCGGCCAGCTCTTCGTCTTTGGCTCTTCCCGGGATGTCACAAGTCAGCGTCGCCTGATGCGCGAACAAGCCGCCATGCTGGATACCGATCTGGTCGGCATGGCGAAGATCGAGAACCGGACCATCACCTGGCGCAATCGCGCGCTGGAACGCCTCCTGGGCTACGGCGAAGGCGAGCTGCAGGGCAGGGCAGTGAGCGACCTCTACTGGGACCAGGCCGCCCATCGGGAGGTCGGGGTCGAGGGTTACGAATCCCTTAGAAAGACCGGGTACTACCGCTCGCAGCTCCGCATGCGAAGCAAGGCCGGCGAGCTCGTCTGGGTCGACTTCGGGGCGGTGCCCTTCTCGCCCTCCGAGCTCTTCGTGATGCTCGTCGACATCACTGCAACGAAGAAATCCCTGGAGAGCTGGGTGCATGCTGCGTCGCACGACCCGTTGACCCAGTTGCCCAACCGCGTGCTGCTGCACGACCGGCTCGCTCAGGCCCTCGGCGTGGCGCGCCGACAGCAAAAGCAGACGGCGATCTGCTATCTCGACCTGGACGGCTTCAAACCAGTCAACGACCAGCATGGCCACGCAGCAGGGGATCATCTGCTCAGGTCGGTCGCCCAGCGGCTCGTGGCGGCGGTTAGGCCATCGGACACGGCGGCCCGGCTGGGTGGCGACGAGTTCGCCCTCGTGCTGGTCTGTGTGGAGGGCGACGACTGGCGACCCGTGCTGGATCGCGTGGTTGCGTCCGTCCGGGAGCCCGTCGAACTGGACTCAGGAGCGACGATCACCGTGGGTGTGACGGTCGGCGTGACGATCGCAGCGTTTGACGAGGCCGAGGGGCCGCAGGAACTCATCGCCCGCGCTGATCATGTCATGCTGCGCGGCAAGCGCGCCGGCAAGGGGCAAGTCTTCACCTGATCGGATGTCGCGTCACGGCCCAGGACGTTGCCGCCGCCGTACGTCTGCAGGGCAGTCGATGCACTGATCGAGTGCCCGATGTGTGTGCCTGGCAAGGCCGCCCAAGGCGGCTGACCGCTTGGCAGCGCGACAGCACCGTTCAGGGGATGCCTGGCGCCTTGCAGTCCCCCGCTGAATCCGATCTCGGGAACGCCTGCGCGCTGTCCAGAGCCCGCATGAGATTGCCGCCCCAGATGCCCGCGATCTCCGCTTCGCTGTAGCCGGCATCCATGAGCCGCTCGGTGATGCGCGGCAGCTCCGACACATCTTCCAGGCCTGCGACGCCGCCACCGCCATCCCAATCTGCACCGATGCCGACGTGGGCGGGGCCGACGAGCTTGAGCACATGCAGCAGATGCTTCATGAAGTCGTCCAGGCTTGCCCGGGCCTTGGGATAGCGCCGCTCGACCTCGCCGATCTGCTCCGCCAACGCCTGGAACTCCGCCGGCTGCAGCGCCGCCATGCGCCGGATCTGCGCGTACAGAGGCTGCAACAGCGCCGCGCGCCGCGGATCGTCCTTCTGCGCAGACAGGTAGCTGCTGTAAAGCGTCACCTGCATCACGCCCCCCTTCTTGGCCAGCCTCAAGAGGCGCGCGTCGTCGAGGTTGCGTCGGTGTTCGGTGATGGCGCGACTGGCCGAATGCGACAGCACGATCGGGGCGGCCGATGTCTCCAGCAACTGGTCGAACACCTCATCCGAGGCGTGGGATGCGTCCAGCAGGATGCCCAGACAGTTGGCGCGACGCACCAGCTGTCGCCCCACGGGGCTCAGGCCATGCCACTCGGGCGCTGCGGTGGCCGAATCGGCCACCGCGTTGTTGCTGGCGTGAACCAGTCCGAGCATGCGCAGTCCGTGCCGGTGGTAGGTGTCGAGCAGCGCGGGGTCGGACGCCACGGGCTCGGCGTTCTCCATGCTGATGAACACCGCATGCCGGCCCGCAGCGGCAAGCCGTCGTGCATCGGCGCTGTTCAGCGCCAGGCCGAACTGACGGGGGTGGCGCGCCACCAGGTCGTTGAGCCGCATCAGTTGCGCCAGGCCATGCTGGGCCGCTGCGGCCCGCCCCTGCAGGTCGCGACTGCCCTGCGGCGTGTAAATGGCCCAGAAGGCGCCATCGAGCCCGCCTTGAATCAGGCGTGGCCAGTCCACCTGCGAGAGGTCACGGGCGGTGTCGTGGCGTTCCAGGATGTTCCAGCCCGGTCGTTCCAGCTGCCTTGCCGTGTCGATGTGGCTGTCCAGCACCATGACGCGCCCGTGCAGTGCCAGTGCCGCCTCCGACACAGGCGCTCCGCTCGAGGGAAGGCATGCGAGCAGGGCGAGCGTCGCGATCAGGGGACGCAGACTCATGGCGACTGGAACAGCAAGGCGGCCACCCGCTCGGGCTCGCGAGCCAGCGCCAAGAGGCGTTCGGCCATCGGTGCCGAGCACAACGCGCCGACCTTGGCGCTGAACAGTGCCTGGCGCGCCGCGGCGTCCAGGCCGTCCTGCGGGCCTTCGCACATCTGCACGTCGATCTCCGTGCCGTCGCTGAACACTCGAACGATCGCGGGGAAGCCGCCCGTGGCCTGCTGCTTGGCCGTCAGCTCGACACTGGCACGCAGGTCCACGCGCCGCATGAACTCCTGCACCGCCGGATCGGCCAGGGCGGGGCCTTCGAAGTCGCCGAGACCTGAGCGGTGTCGCACCATTGCGCTGCTCACGGCATAAGGCAGGCTGAATCGTGCTGCCAGCGAGTTGGTGATGCTGCGCGTGGACAGCGAGCTCGCGCTGCCCTGGTTGACCTCGATGCGCACGCTGTCGATGCGCTCGAGCGGCACCCGTTCGACCAGCCTCAGCGCGGCCGTGATGGCGGACTGGCAGCCAAAACACGCCGGATACGGCTTGATCTCGTAGCTGCCCAGGTCGGCTTCGAGCGGGTTGCCCAACAGGCGCTGCGGCTGCTCGGTGCCCAAACCGAAGCTTGCCAGCCAGCCGTGTTCACCGGTCAAAGGCTGGCGTGGCCCATCGGCACCCGCTTGCGCGAGCTGCAGGGCCTGCACCGGGTGACGGGCGGCGAAGCCCACGGCGAAGTCCTTGTCCAGGCTGTAGCTGCCCACCTGCGGTGACAGCGAGGACAGCAAGCCGGCGCTCAGCGAGCTGGCACAGATCGCCACCGTGTTCAGCGCCAGCTCCACGTCGTCGCTGACCAGGGCGGCGACGCCCAGAGCCGCAGCAACGGGCGCCACCACGGACGTGGTGCGAAAGCCGGCCTTCCCGGCGCGGTGCCCGCGACCCAGGGCCTCGGCGAGGCGAATGTTGGCGGCAAAGGCCACCCACAAGGCCCTCAGCAACCGCTCACCCGAGATGCCGCGCTGCTCGGCCAGGGCCAGCAGGGCGGGGACGATCACCACTGCGGCATGACCGTTGTTGCGTGGGTTGATCAGCACCTCCTGGAAGTCCAGTGCTTCGGCGGCGCAGCCGTTCAGAAAGGCGGCGTCGGCCGGCCCGACACGGAAGTCCGCGCCCCAGACCGCGCATCCATCGGCCTGTGGCGAGACCATCGCCCGGTCGACGCGGGTGCCGCCAACCTGCCCGAGCCGTGCATGGCTGGCGATGGCCACCGTGTCGGCCAGGAGCACGCCGATCACTTCGCGCACCTTGCGTCCGGGCGCGTGTTGGAGCAGGGCCAGGTGGTTGGCGACCCACTGTCGATCCAAGGTCGTCGTCATCACTCCACCCCATTGGCCATGATGCCGCCATCGATCACGAAATCGCACCCATTGGCATATCCCAGCGCGGGCGCTGCCAGCGCGCGGATCGCCTGACCGATCTCGACGGGTGCCGCCAGGCGTCCTGCTGGAATGCGTGCAATCAGCTTCTGCTCGTTCAGGCGCCCGGCCTCCAGGGCCTTCGCGACCATCGCCGTGCGCGTGTAGCCCGGGCTCACCGAGATGGCGCGGACCCCATGCTCGGCGAAGTCCAGCGCCAGCACCTCCGTGAGGCCGACCACGCCGGCCTTGCTTGCCACGTAACTTGCGCGGCCGGGGCCGGACCGGTGGGCGACAAAGGACGCCACGTTGATGATGAGGCCGTTGCCGGACGCCTTGAGTGCAGGCAAGGCGGCCTGGCAGCAATAGAACGTGCCGCTCAGATTGGTGTCGATGACGGCGCGCCAGTCCTCGGCGGCCATCGTCGCAGCATGGGCGCGCCGGGCGATGCCGGCGCAGTTGATCAGCAGGTCCAGGCGTCCCAGCGCTGCGGCAGCAGCACGCACCGAGTCCGAATCGCGGATGTCCACGGCCTTGATCGGGGCGTCCAGGTCTGCACTGCCTTGCAGGTCCCAGCCCAGGACTTCGTCGCCGGCTTCGCGGAAGGCCTGCGCCACGGCCTGCCCGATGCCGCTGGCGGCACCGGTGACCAGCACACGGCGCGCCGGCGAGGGGGAAGTTGGAGGATTCATATCAGGGCTCCCTGTTCGATCAAAGTCTGTTGCACCACCGGGAGTGGTGCGCGCTGCCCGGGAGACGACAGCGCCGCGGCAACCCCCGCGGCATGGCCCGTGGCGAAGGCACAACCCATCACGCGGACCGAGCCGAACGCGGCGTCGTCTGCCCCGATGCTGCTGCCCGCCAGCCAGCAGTTGCCGTCGCCATCGGTCTGCAGCGCGCCATAGCGGATGTGGAACCAGTCGTCGCCGGCGATCCAGCGGTACTCGGTGACACCCGCGCGCGGGTGCAGCTCGCCTGGCCAGCCCGAGCGGGCGATGCCGTCGGGGTGGCGTCGCGCGTGGACCAGGTCCTCGAGCACGGCGTCGCATTGCGACGCGATGTGCTGCGTGGCTCGAACACCCAGCGCCGGCCCGGTCACGTCCAGCTGCGCAGCGCCAAAGCCCGGAACGCAGCGGCGCAACGACTGCAGGTAGTCATGCGCGATGGCGCGCGCCTGCATCTCGGCGCGCGTGAGGCTCTCAGCCGAGCAGTCGTCCAGCTCGACGTCGACCATCATGGCCCAGCACGCGTCGCTCCATGGCAGGGGCACGAAGTAGCCGCCGTTGCGACGGGCCAGCGGCGCCCCGGTGCACGCCTCGTAGTCGAGTGCTGCACGGCGCAGGTCGTCACGGTCGTGGCTGCAGGAGGGATCCAACCCCGACAGCCGCGCCGTCAGCGTCGCTGCTTGGCGCCGCGGCTTCATGCGCTCCGGCCAGGCCAGGGCGGCCAGATTGGCGTTGCCTGTCGCGTCCACGAATTGCCGTGCCCGAACCTCGAAGAGACCTTGAGGGTCGGCGCACAGCAGGCTCTCGATGCGGCCAGCACGTTCCTGCACGGCCACGACGCGGCAATGCAGCAGCGGCGCCACGCCCGAATCTCGCACCAAGCCGTCCATGGCGCGCTTGAGCCGCTCCGGGTCCAGCAGGATGATCCAGTTGCCCGAGCTCTGATGCCTAGGCTCCACGTCGTGGCCCAGCGCCTGCAATGCGTCCAGGGTCTTCTGTCCTACGCCGGCGACCACCTGCTGCGGCCGCGCGCCGCGCGTGTGAAAGCCGCAGTAGGCCTGAACGCCGGCCACCGTGGCGGTGCCGCCGAGGAAGCCATAGGCCTCGATCAGCGCGACCTTCGCGCCGCAAGCCGCGGCGCCGAGCGCGGCAGCGACGCCACCCGAGCCGCCGCCGACCACCACGATGTCGAACTGCAAGGGGGGGCGTGGAGCACTCACAGCACTTTGTCCAGGAAGGCCCGCGTGCGGGCATCGACCGGCGCGTCGAACACCTGCTTGGCGACGCCGTGTTCCACCACCTTGCCCTTGTCCATGAAGTACAGGTAGTCGGCCACCTCGCGCGCAAAGCGCATCTCGTGCGTCACCAGCAGGCAGGTCATGCCGTCGGCAGCGATCTCCTGGATCACGCCCAGGACTTCCTTGACGGTCTCCGGATCGAGCGCGGCTGTGACTTCGTCGAACAGCATCACTTCAGGCTGCATGCACAGGCTGCGGGCGATCGCCACTCGCTGCTGCTGGCCGCCGGACAACTCGCCGGGATAGGCGTTCTCCTTGCCGGCCAGGTGCACCTTGGCGAGCAGCTCGCGCGCCCGGGCCTCCACCTCGCCACGTTCACGGCGCAGCACCTGGATCGGGGCCATCATCACGTTCTGCAGCACGGTGCGGTGCGGAAACAGGTTGTAGCCCTGGAACACGATGCCCACGCGGCGGTGCAGTGCCTGGGCATCCAGCCGTGGGTCGTCGACACGGGTGTCGCCGACCCTCACGCTGCCCGCATCGATGCGTGTCAGCGCATTGATGCAGCGCAGCACCGTGCTCTTGCCTGAGCCGGAGGGGCCGATGATGCAGGCCACCTCCGAGCGAGCGATGGCCAAGTCCACGCCATTGAGCACTGAGGTCGGCCCGAAGGACTTGCGCACGTCCCGAAGCTCGATGAACGGGGAAGGGAGATCTCGGATGTTCACGGGCACCTACCTGCCTGAGCGGCGGCGCTCCAGCGTGCGCGCCAGCATGGAAATGGGGAAGATGTAGACGAAGAAGGCCATCAGCACGACGCCATAGACGGGCAGCAGCAGCTCGGTCCGCGCCTCGGCCGCCAGCACCTCGCGCGCCACGCTCAGGCCTTCGCTCACACCAACAAGGCTGCCGAGTGCCGTCGACATCGTGACGACGCAGTACAGCCCCATGGCGGGCGGCAGCATGAGCCGTATGGCTTGCGGCAGGATCACGCGCCACAGCCGCGCCGCCGGGCTGTAGCCCAGGGCTGTCGCGGCCTCCCACTGCGCAAGGGGCACGGCCCGCAGGCCGCCGCGGACGATCTCGGCAAAGTTGCCGGTGGCGGGCAGCGTCAATGCCAGCACCGCCTTGAGCCAGGCCGGGAACGGCCAGCCCGCGCCGATGGGGAGTTCGTAGGGCAGCGCCTGCATGACGAAGAACATCACCACCAGCCAAGGGGCATTGCGCAGCAGCTGCGTGAGCCAGGTGGCCGGCCGGCTCAAGGCCCTGGACGGGGCCAGCTGTGCGGCGCCCAGCAGGGTGCCCAGCACGCATGCCAGCGACATGGCGAGTGCCCCCATGCCCAGGTTCACCAGCAGTCCGCGGCCCATGAGCGGCAACCAGGGCCACAGCGTATCGATGAGGTTCACAGTCCGACCCCCGGCAGCTTCAGGCGGCGCTCCAGGCGCGACAGTCCGACGACCAGCAGCGCCATGAACCCGAGGTAGGTCAGCAAGACCAGCAGCATCATCTCAAGCACGTTGTTGCGGTCGCTCCAGATCTCCTGCGCGCTGTAGAGCACTTCCGGCACCGCGACCGCGTAGGCGATGGAAGTGCCCTTGATCAGCTGCACGAGGTTGTTGCCCAGGGCCGGCAGGCTCGCGCGCAGCGCCAGCGGCAGCTCCACATGACGCAGACGCCCCCAGCGTCCGTAGCCCAGGGAGAGGGCGGCTTCGCGGGTGGCCTGCGGCACCGCATGGAAGCCTGCACGGAACACCTCGACGGCGAACGCGCCGTAGTGCAGGCTGATGCACAGGGCGGCGAGCGGGAACGCGTCGGCGTACCAGGGCGCTGGGGCGCCGGGACTGGCGCTGCGCAGCAGCGTTCCTACGCCGAAATACAGGAAGTACAGCTGCACGAGCGTCGGCGTGTTGCGCAGCAGCTCGACATAGCCCAGCACCAGCCAGCGCAGTGGGCGAGGGCCCCGGGTGGCGAGCGCGCCCGCCAGGCCGATGACACATGAGACGGCCATGCAGAGCAGTGCGAGTGCCAGCGTGGTGAGCATGCCCCCGAAGAAGAGGCCGGCGGACCAGCTGTCGTAGAACACCGTGAAGTTCCAGCCGGTGCGCTGGTAGAGCTGCTGGAAGGCCTCCGTCACCCGATGCAGCACGCGCGGCACGCCCTGGTCGTCCAGGCCGCCACGCTGTTCATCGGACGCCTGCAGCACGGGTTTGTGTGGCAGGCCGTACCGTGTTTCCAGGCGTTCCAGCAGGCCTTCGCTGCGCCACTGCCGCGCATAGCCATTGAGCAGGGCGCGCAGCTCCGGGTCGCCGTGGGCGATCGCCATGCTCCAGGGGGCTTCGAGGATGGGCGGCAGCACGATGGAGAAATCCGCCCACTGCGTCGAGTCCTTCAGGCGCAGCCGGGCGACGGCTTCGTCCATGACCTGCCCCACGCATCGCCCATCGCGCATCGCCTGAGCGCTTTCCGTGAGCCCCGCGAAGGCGAGGATGCGCACACCGTAGCGCTCGGCCACGGCCTGGTTGTAGGTCGAGCCGTGGCTGCTGCACACGGCCTGGCCGCGCAGACTCTCCCAGCTGGTCGGGGCCTTGTCGCTGCGGGCAAGCAGCACCGCGCCCGAGCTGTAGAAGTTCGGCGCGATGAAGTCCACCAGGCGCCGGCGTTCGGCGGTCACGCTGAAGCCGGTGATGATCAGGTCGCACTTGCCCTGATCGAGGAACACCACGCGGTTGGCACCGCTGGTGGCGATGGTTTCCCGCTTCAGCGGCTGGCCGAGTTCGAGGGACAGCCGTTGACGGATGTCTTCGGCCAAGTCGATGTTGAAGCCGCGGGCCTCGCCATTCGGGCTGAGGTAGGCGAAGGGCCTGTTCTCGACGTTGGTGCAGACATTCAGCACGCCCTTGGCCGCGATGCGCTGCAGCACGGCCCCGGCGTTGGCACCGGTGCTCAGCACCAGGGCCAGGATGCCAGCCAGGGCGAGCCCGCAGCCTCTCACCATTGGTAGCTGGCCTTGGCGTAGTAGAACGCCCCGTTGATGCCGAACGGCGAGTAGGAGATGTACCTGACGTTCTGGTCACCGGGGTTGTTCACGGCGTTGCGCTTGTCCGGGTAGACGTTGGCGATGTTGTCACTGCCGACGGTGAATTCCCAGTGGTTGCCGCGGTAGCTGGCGGACAGGTCGAGCACCCACTTGGCGGCGTAGGTCTGGTCGAAGCTCGCACCGGTGTTGCTGATCGCGACGAACTTGCCGTAGCGAACCAGGTTGCTGCGCAGGCCCCAGGCCCCGTAGCTGTAGTCCGTGGCCAGCGACAGCTTGCTGCGCGGCGTGCTGTCGGTGAGCACGCCGTACTGGTCGCGACGGTCGATGCGCAGCAGGGTCAGTCCGTTCTGGCTGAGCACGGCTGGGTTGGGCTTGACTTCCGTCACGCGGCTGCGGGCGTACGAGTAGCCTAGGGAGTTGCTGACGCGACCGCTGTTCTCGAAGCGGTAGCGATGCTGGACCACCACGTCCACGCCGGTGGTGGTCGTGTTCACCGCATTGGTGAAGTAGCGGATCGACTGGTACAGGCCCCTCGGGATGCCGTTGGCCACCAGGTAGTTCTGGGCGGCGGTGTTCTGCACATCCAGCGTGCTGGACAGCGTGATGCGGTCGTCGATGGTGATGCGGTAGGCATCGATCGTCGCGCTGAGTGTCTTGGTGGGCTGCAGGACCACCCCGGCGCTGATGTTGCGCGACTTCTCGGCCTTCAGGTCCTCGGCACCGAACAGGCGCGCGACCGGATCGTCGACCGGCGCGGTGCGCTGGTCCTGGAAGGCGTTGATGGTGGTATTCAGCGCACTGGCGGTCGCCGCGTAGTGCTGCTGTGCCAGCGCCGGCGCACGGAAGCCCGAGGAGACGCTGCCGCGCACGGCCACCTGCGGCGTGAAGTCGTAGCGCGTGGAGGCCGAGCCGGTGGTCGAGCCGCCGAAGTCGCTGTAGCGGTCATGGCGCACCGCCAGCGACGAACGCCACTTCTCGGTGAAGTTGGTTTCCAGGTCCAGGTACAGGCCGACCAGGTCACGCCGGAAGCTGCCACTGTCAGTCGACTTGAAGCCCGAGAAGCCCTCGACGCCGGTGCCGTAGTAGGAGGCCGCCTCGCCAGCACTTTCCTTGTAGGTCTGGTGCTGGTACTCCACGCCCGTCGCCACCGACACGGGATTCGCGAGGCCGGGCACGGCCAGGGCGTTGCTCAGGCCGAACTGGTAGACGGCGAGGCTGCTCTTCAGGCTGCCATCGTCGAAGTCCCGTTGCCGGCTGCCTGTGTCGCGGAACAGGTAGCGGTTGAGTGAGTCGCGGGTCGAGAAGTCGATCTCGTTCTGGCCGTAGTCGGCGCTGGCATCCCACTTCCAGCCGCCGGCAAGGCCACCCTTGAGGCCGAACACGAACGATTGGTCCACGCTGCGCGCATGCAGGCGCGGCCGGTAGCCCTCAGGGTAGGCCTGCGCGTCGTAGGTGGAGGCCCGGCCGTTTCGGAAGGCGTCCCACGTGTCGCCGTCGGCCTGGTTGTATGAAGCGAAGCCATAGGCGCTCAGGCCGTCACCGAAGCTGTAGTCGGCGTTGACCAGCAGCTTGGCGTTCTTCACCTGCGGATCGCCCAGTCGGTAGGTGGTCGTGCCGTAGCCGGGCGCGCCGACGTTGCGCAGATCAAGGCCTGCGCGATTGGTGAAGTCGTTGGAGTTGGCTTCGACGCTGGCGTGCAGCTTGCCGCGACCCAGGAGCGAGAAGCCGGCGTCGGCATTGAGGTGGCGCCGCAGGCCGTCACCCTCGCCCGTCTGGCCCAGACTCGCGGTGATCTGACCGCCTTCGGCGTCATCCTTCAGGATGATGTTGATGACGCCTGCAATCGCATCCGACCCGTAGCGTGCAGACGCGCCATCGCTGAGGACTTCCACATGGTCGATGGCCGAGACGGGGATGGTGTTCAGGTCGACGGG
Source organism: Roseateles sp. (assembly GCF_036404855.1). Classification (GTDB taxonomy): domain Bacteria; phylum Pseudomonadota; class Gammaproteobacteria; order Burkholderiales; family Burkholderiaceae_C; genus Pelomonas. The sequence continues at coordinate 29,317 of NZ_DASWYS010000313.1, read as the reverse complement.
CGCCGAGCCGCGGCCCTGGGTGACGTTGGTGTTCAGGAACGCGCTGGTGTGGCGGCGCTTGCCGTTGATCAGCACCAGCACCTGGTCCGGTCCCAGGCCCCGCATCTGGGCCGGGCGGATGATGCCGGTGAAGCCGGAACTGGCGGGGCGGGGGAAATTCAGGGAAGGCACCAGGCGCGAGAGCGACTCGCCCAGTTCGCTGCTGCCGCTTTGCTCCAGATCCTTGGCGGAGACGACCTTGATCGGCTGCAGCGATTCCGCTGCCGTGCGGTTGGCGGCACGGGTGCCGGTGACCACCACCGTGCTCAACGCCTCGGTCTCGTCGGCCGCGTGGGCGCTGCCTGCGCTCGTGATGCTGAGGATGGCGAGTGCGAGTCGCGGCATCGCGAATCTGTGGCTTGGCTGCATTTGAATACCTCTTCTTGGAAGCTCGGACTGATCTGGGAAAATCGGCGGTTTAAACCGCATCGATTTGATGATGTGTCGCCTCGCGCTCGTCGAGCTCGGTTATCCGGGCCTTGTTGGGAAAATGAGGTCGGCCCGGTCCCGGTAAGATAAATGCGTTCCCGATCGATGAAAATTGACTTTTTCAGGGGCGGCCTTAACTTTTGCTCCTTAGGTTGATTTCGTCATTTGTATATACTCGGTGCGGATATCTCGAACCACGCCCGGCGCGTGGGCACGGATGCGACCTGCAATCCGACCTCATGGGAAGGCGCCTTGCACATTGATCTCGAAGCCGCCGGCCTGCGGCCGGCGCCCCGGGCCCGCATGGGAAGGCGTGGGATCGACCCCACTTGCCGGACCTTGAGGCGGGATCTCACCGGGAGGCAGCGCTCATGAATCTGCGACAGATGGAGGTCTTTCGCGCCATCATGCTCACCGGCAGCATCACCGGCGCGGCGGAGCTGCTGCACATCTCGCAGTCGGCGGTCAGCAAGATGCTGAGCCACACCCAGCAGCGCACGGGGCTGAAGTTGTTCCAGCTCAGCAAGGGACGCCTGGTGCCGACCAGCGCGGCGAAGGAGCTCTACTCAGAAGTCGAGCACCTGTGGCGCAATGTGGAGAAGGTCCACGCGCTGTCCAAGGAGCTGGCGGACCCGAGCAAGGGAAACCTGTACGTGGCCGCCTCGCCGAGCTTGGGCATGACGGTCGTGCCACTGAGCGTCGCGGACACCATCAAGAAGGCGCCTGATCTGAAGGTCAAGGTGATCTTGCCGTTACCCAATCAACTGATCGACGTGGTGGCGGACAAGGTCGTGGACATCGGCATCGGCACCTTCGAGGTCAGCCACCCCAGCATTGAAGTCCATGCGCGCTTTCGCTGCCCGCTGGTCTGCATCATGGCGCCGGGCCACCCGCTGGCGGCGCGCCGTGAAATCCACCCCCGCGACCTGGTCGGCCACCGGCTGATCTCCGTCCCCTTCCAGGAGCTGTATGGCCTGAGCGAGGAGAAGGTCTACGGCGACGTGCTGGAGGATTTGGACAAAGGCGTGGAGGTGCGTTCAGGACTGATTGCCAGTCTGTTCAGTCGCGCAACGGGTGAAGTCGCGGTCGTCGATGCCATCGCAATTTCCGACGGATTGATTCCTGAATTGGAAATTCGCCCACTGGTGACCGGGGAGAGTATCAATATCAACGTTGCATATAACCGGTTCAAACCGGCTTCGCCCCAGGTGACCCTATTTGAGGAATTGCTCCTGCACCGCTTGAAGGAGTGCTGCACGGAGGTCACGGCGCGCGCGTGATCCGGGGCAGGGGCAGCGCGCCCCGCACCCCGCATTCCAAGGCGAGCACGGCTGACATCGATGCCGACGGCGCGTGCTTTAAAGAGGCCCTCGGGCCTCGGCCTCTGAGGCCTCTACGTCTTCTGCGGCGTGGACAGTCGCCGCCGCAGTGTGCGCATCACGGCGCCCAGCAGCGGCAGCTTGGCGTAGAGCTCCTCCGCGGCATCCCAGTAGTCCCGGTGCAGGGTGACGAGACCGTCGAGCGAATACTGCAGATGCGTTGCGCCCCGGATCGTCATCGGCATGCCATTGCCCTGGCGCAGGAAATGGAGTTCCCAGGTGAGGAAGGCATTGCTGCCTTCCGATGTCGCGACCAGGACGACGAACCGCGGGTCGCGCAACTCGTCGAACATCTGGGTGAAGATGCGCTCGATGGCCATCCGGCCGCTGACCTCGTTGAAGGGGTCCTTGAAGCGGGCTTGCCCGTCGTACAGCGCCAGCAGCGCGGGCAGGTTCTCGCGGGTGAGGCCGCCATAGGCCTCTACCAGTTGGCGGGTGCGGGAGTCGGATGAATGGACGGGCATGTTCATGAGGCTCCCGTGGCGCGGCGCACGGCCGCGAAGTACCAGGCGTCGGGCAGGCAGCGCAGCAGGCGCATCCAGGCCGTGAAGCGGCGAGGGAAGTTCATCTCGAAGCGGCCGCGGGCCCAGCCTCGAATCATCTGCTCGGCGGCTTCTTGCGGAGAGATCAGGGCCGGCATGTGGAAGTGGTTCTGTGCGGTCAGCGGCGTCGCGACAAAGCCAGGATTGACGATGGACACACCCAGGCCCAGCGGGTGCAGGTCCAGGTAGAGGTTCTCGGCCAGGTTGTTCAGCGCCGCCTTTGTGGGGCCATAGGCCAGCGACAGCGGCAAGCCCCGATAGCCGGCCACGCTGCCGACGAGGCAGAGGTGGCCCTGGCCGGCTGCGATCAGCATGGGCAGCACGGCCTCCAGCAGATGCAGCACGCCGCCGTAGTTGACGGCCAGGTGCTTCTCCATCTCCTGGCGGTCGAACTGAACGGCCTGCTGTGCCTTGTAGTGGCCGGCGCAGTAGAGGATCAGGGCCGGGGTGCCCAGGGTCTGCACGGTGTGCGCGGCAGCGCGGAGTTCCTCGGGCCGTGTCACGTCGAGCGGCAAGGCCACGCTGCCGGGGTGCGCTTGCTCGAAGGCCTGCAGCTGCCCGGCCTGCCGGGCCGACACGATCACCCGGGCCCCCTGACGACTCAAGGCCGCCGCCACCGCATGGCCGATGCCCGATGACGCGCCGATGACCCAGACCCAGCGGCCCTGCCATTCTCGCAGCGGGGGATTCAGCGGCATGGCGATCAGTCCTTGGTGATGACGAGGGTCACATCGCCCAGGTGCAGGCCGAACTTGCTCATGGCCGAACGGTTGAGGATGGTGCGTTCGTCGACGAGGAACATCCAGTCGTCGAGGGCAACGTTCCAGATGCGGTCATCGACCGGCAGCGCCAGGGTGTAGTTCCAGCGCAGGGCGTTGCCGGCGCTCTCGCCTGTCGCCTCGCCGACGACATCGTCCGCCGTGCCGCTGTAGCGCCCCTGGCCGAGGGTGCGCAGCCGCCAGACGCGCCGCTGCGTGCTGCCGTCGCTGTACTGGAACCGTTCGTCGAGGATGCCGACGTCGCCCTCCCAACTGGCGTCCATCGTGACGGTGAAGCGCTTCACCACGCGGCCCGAGCGGTCGGTGAAGATGCCCTTGGCGCTCAGCGGGCCGCTGAAGAAGCTGCGAAGGTCGAGCCTGGGCACTTCCTTCGCATAGTCCTTCACGTCCGGCGAGGCGCAACCGGTCAGTGCGATGACGAGGCCGGCACCCAGCAGGGAGCGGCGAGTCAAGATGTTCATGTGCGGTCCTTCCAGCTCGGGTTGAGGCGCTCGGCACGCAGCAGTGCGGCGGCGGCCATGAGCTTGAGCAGGCAGGGCAGCCCGCCGTAGGCCCAGGCCAGGGCCTGCAGGCCGGCGGCACTGCCGCCGCCGCTCTGGTAGCCGGCGAGCGACAGCAGGGGCAGGGCCAGCCCCGCGGCCAGCGCCAGGTTGAGCTTGGTGGCGCAGGCCCACCAGCCCAGGTAGGCCCCTTCGTCGCGGCCGCCCGAGCCACCCTGGTGGATGACGCCCGTCAGCAGCGCGCCGGGCAGGGCCAGATCGGCGCCCAGGGCCAGGCCGCTGAATAGGCAGACGGCCGCGAAAGCGACGCCGTCACCCGCCGACAACCACGGCGTGGCCCCGAAAGCCAGCACGCTGGCCACCATGCCGACGCGCCAGGCCGGCGCGACGCCCCATCGGGCGGTGGCGCGCACCCACAGCGGCAGGCCCAGCACCGCGGCGCCGAAATAGCCCAGCAGCAGCGGCGCCTGCCAGCTCGGCAACTGGAGGCGGTCGGCGACAAAGAAGGGCAGCAGCGTGGCCGGAATGGCGCTGGCGATGCCGTTCAACATGAACACGGCCAGCAACTGCCGAAAGGCGGCCCGTCGCCAGGGCGAGCGATCGGCGCTCGCAGGGGACGTGGACGGGGGGCGCAGACTGGCCGTGGCCGGGAGTCGGCTCAGCCCGAACAGGCCCAGGGCGAGCAGTGCGGCAAGTGACGCGCTGGTGGCATTCCAGCCCAGCCAGGCGGGCAGGGCGCTGGCCAGCAGCACGCCGGCCAAGGTGCCGCCCTCTCGCCAGCCGGTGACCTGGGCGCGCAGCTCGGGCCCGCCGCCCCAGCGCGTGCCCCAGCTCTGGTGCAGGATGCTGACGCCACTGTAGGCCAGGGTGCACAACAGCAGTGCCGCGGCCAACCAGGCCGTCACCCCGGGGGCCTGCACGGCGGGGGGATGCCACAGCGCCGTGAAGGCGAGGGCCAGCACCAGGCTGCCGAGGCCCGCGGCCCATCGCGCGGTGGCAGCACCGCGGCGGAACAGGTGGTCGGCGGCCCGTCCCAGTGCCGGGTCGATGACGGCGTCGAACAGCCTCACGACGAGCATCACCGTGCCCAGCACCGACAGCGGCAGGCCCAGCACCGAGGCGTAGTGGAAGGGCAGGTGGACGTAGAGGGGCAGGGAGACGAAGGCCAGCGGCACGCTCAGGCTCCCATAGGCCAGCCCGCGTCGCCAGTCGAAGGCGATGGGCAGGGGGCCAAGGGCGGACGTGGACATGGCGCGAGGGATCAGCGGGCCAGACCGAGCAGGGCGTCGCGCAGCGCGGGCGCCGACGACTGCTGGGACAGCCAGATGCCGAAGAAGAGGCGGGCGTAGTCGGCGTCCACCAGCTGCGCGGTCAGTTTGCCGTTGTGGAAGAAGCTCACGTCGCCCTGGCCGTCGTGCAGGCCTAGCAGTCGGTCGCTGGCCACGACGTCGGGAAAGGCCTTCACCATCAGGCTGCGCCAACGCTTGGCCGTCGCCTCGTCGAAGGGGCCGACGCGGCGCATTTCGGCCACCGAGCGTTCTGCGATGGCCTGGCCTTCCAGGCGGCGGTCATAGATCAGCTCGAGGGCAAAGGGCTGGCGGGCGTAGTCCGCGGCGACGAAGCTGGGTGCCGTCCACAGGCGGGCCTCGTAGACGCGCAGGCCGAAGAAGCGCAGCACGCCGCTGCCCTGCAGGCGGGCCTGGGGCAGGGCGCTGCTGACTTCGGCAGGGGCGGGGGTGTCGGCGAAGGCTGGGAGCATGGTGATGGGGGTCAGGGTGGCGGCCGCCGCCAGGTGAATGCAGAGGCGGCGCTGCATCATGGGCCGGGCTTTCTCAGCGTGAACTGGATGACGTCGGTGTTGCCGGTGTCGAAGGCGGCTTCACAGTAGGCCAGATAGAAGGCCCAGATGCGCTGGAAGCGATGGTCGAACCCCTGGCGCTGCACGGCGTCGAGCTGGTCGACGAACGCATCGCGCCAGCGGCGCAGCGTCTCGGCGTAGTCGCGCCCGAAGGCCAGTCGGTTCTCGACGACGAAGCCGGCGCGGCGGGCTTCGGCTTCGAAGGCCGACGGGCTGGGCAGCAGGCCGCCAGGGAAGATGTACTGCTGGATGAAGTCCGTCGAGCGCAGGTACCGTGCAAACAGATCGTCGCGGATGGTGATGGTCTGGATGCAGGCATGGCCGCCGGGCTTGAGACAGGCATTCAGGGTCTGGAAATAGCCAGCCCAGTATTCGTGGCCGACGGCCTCGAACATTTCGATGGAGACGACGGCATCGAAGGGCTCGCGGCCGTGGCGCGCCGGCAGGTCGCGGTAGTCCATGTACAGCAGCTCGGTCTGGTCGGCCAGGCCGGCGGCCTGCATGCGCTGCTCGGCCCAGCGCAACTGCTCGGCCGAAAGCGTGACGCCGGTCAGCCTGGCGCCGAACTCGCGCGCGGCCAGCTCGGCCAGGCCGCCCCAGCCACAACCGATCTCCAGCACGCGCTGGCCCGGCTCGACACGCGCCTCGCGCAGCGCGCGGCGGTACTTGGCCTGCTGGGCGGCCAGGAGGTCGGCGCCGCGCGGGTCGCGGCCCTCGAACCAGGCCGCGCTGTAGCTCATGCTGGGGTCCAGCCAGAGTCGGTAGAAGTCGTTGCCGAGGTCGTAGTGGGCATGGATGTTCTTGGCGCTGCCTGAGCGCGAATTGCGCCGCAGCAGATGGCGCAGGCGGTAGCCGAGGCGGCCCCACCAACTGCCGTAGAGGACGCCTTCGACGTGCGTCCGGTTCAGCAGACACAGCCGCAGCAGCTCGGTCAGGTCGGGACTGTCCCAGTCCCCTGCGATGAAGCTCTCGGCGAAGCCGATGTCGCCGGCCCTGAGCGTGCGCTCGAAGACGCGCCAGTTGGCCAGCGTCAGCGTGGCGCGAGGTGCTCCCGCGCCGAGCATCTGCACTGAACCGTCAGGCAGGCGCAGCTCCAGCTGGCCGAGAGGCAGCCGCTCCAGCAGCCGCAACAGCCGGCGTGCCGCGACGGGGGGTGACTCGGGGAGGGGGGAGGCCGTGAGGGCGGTGGGGGTGCTCATGCTTATCGGCTCACGAAGTTCTGGGGGGCGGTGGGCTTGCTGAAGAAGGGCACGCGCTTGATCCACAGCCGGGCGGCCTGCCAGTGGATGCGCAGCATCACGCCCAGGGTCATGAAGGGCATGCCGAAGAGGGCGCGGCGGACATTGGCGGACGTCAGCGCAGCCAGGGCGCCGCCGACGCTGGTCTGCAGCAGCGGGCCCTGGGCGTCGTGCAGGTCCACCCGCGCGACGGTGTGGGCGGGCTGGCCGTCGGCCGTGCTCAGGCGCTCGAAGCGGAAGCTGTACTCGCCGCCCACGCCACAGAAGGGCGAGACGTGGAAGACCTTGCTGGCATGGCAGGGCCTGCCCCAGCCCAGCGCCGGTCCCGCGAGCAGGTAGGCGTGGCGTTCGCCGAAGGTGTTGTTGACCTCGGCCAGCACGGCCGCGAGCGAGCCGTCGGCGCGGTGGGCATACCAGAAGCTCACCGGCTTGAAGACGTAGCCGAGCACGCGCGGAAAGGTCTGCAGCCAGACCTCGCCGTCGGCGTCGTGGATGCCTTCGTCCTGCAGCAGCTGCTCGAACCAGGCCAGGGCGTCGTGGCCGCCTTGACCGTGGTCACGGTCCTGGAAGCTGAGCCAGCCCCGACGGTTGCGATTCAACGCGGGGCAGGGGTGTTCGCGCAGGCTGCGCAGCGGCAGCAGCAGGAAATAGCTGCGGTAGCGGAAGGCGTGCTCGACCGGCCGCAGGCGCCGGTGCCAGACGGCGCCGAAGCCGATGCAGGGCGAAGCGGGCGTGCTCACGCGGCACTCCTCTCGTCGCGAGGCACAAAGGCGCTCAAGGCCTGCAGCACGTCGTCTGCCGCCTGGAGTCCGGCGCGCAGTCCGTCTTCATGGAAGCCATAGCCGCACCAGGCGCCGGCGAACCAGGTGCGCTGCAGTCCCTGCAGTGCCGGGACGCGGCGCTGCGCCTGCAGGGCGGCGAGGTCGAACACGGGGTGGCTGTACTCGATGCGGCGGTGCACGAGATGGTCCGCGATGGGCCGTGCCGGGTTCAGCGACACGATGACGTCCTGCTGCCAGGGCAGGGGTTGCAGGCGGTTGATCAGGTAGTGCAAGCAGACCTGCGCCTGCTCGGCGGCCTCGCTGCCGGCGCGCTCGTAGTTCCAGGAGGCCCAGGCCGCGCGCCGCTGTGGCAGCACGCTCACGTCGCCGTGCAGCACCGCGGTGTTGGGCTGGTAGCGGATGGCGCCGAGCACGGCGCGCTCGTCATCGCTGGCGCCTTCGCCGAGCAGGGCCAGGGCCTGGTCGCTGTGGCAGGCCAGCACGACGGCGTCGAAGATCTCGCTGCCCTGCTGGGTCAGCAGGCGCACCTGGAGGCCGGAGCGCTGCAGGCCCAGGACGGGCGTGTTCAGCCGCGCGTCGGGCAGGCGCGCCACCATGCGGCGCACGTACTCGCGGGAGCCGCCGCGCACCGTGTACCACTGCGGGCGGTCGGTGACCTGGATCAGGCCATGGTTGTGGCAGAAGCGGACCAGCGTGCCGAGCGGGAACTGCAGCATCTGGTCGGTGGGGCAGGACCAGATGCAGCCGATCATCGGCAGCAGGTAGTGCTCACGGAAGGTGGGCGAGAAGCCCTGGGCGTCGAGGAAGTCGCCGATGGAGCCCTGCAGCGTGGCGTCCGGCGCGGTTTCAGCCAGGGTCGTCGCGAGGCGGTTGAAGCGCAGGATCTCCGCCAGCATGCGCCAGAAGCGCGGCTTGAGCAGGTTGCGCTTCTGGGCGAAGACGCTGCGCAGCGAGCTGCCGCTCCACTCCAGGCCGGCCTGGCCGTCGGCCCGCGGCACCTGCACCGAGAAGGACATGTCCGATTCGGCCGGCGTGATGCCGAGGTCGGCGAAGAGCTGGATCAGCAGCGGATAGGTGCGGCGGTTGAAGACCAGGAAGCCCGTGTCCACGCCGTGCACCACGCCTTCGAGTTCGAGGTCGACGGTGTTGGCGTGGCCACCGAAATGGCCGCCTGCCTCAAACAGCGTGACGCGGTGTTCGCCCGGAGCCGTCGCGATGCGGTGGGCCGCGGCCAGGCCCGCGATGCCGGATCCGATGATGGCGATGCGATGCATGGCGGGCCCCTTTTGAACTGAATAGGTCATGATCTGAACTCGTCAGTTCACAGAATAACCCATCAGTCTGAAATTTGCACCATCGGGTTTTCGAGACGGCCTTGCGGGTCTAGAATCCAGTCCATGAGTGCCCGTCCGTCCATCAAAGACCAACTGCTGCGCGTGCGGCAGGACGCCATCGTGGGGGCGGTGAACCGCCTCCTGGCCACCAAGGGCTATGACGCGATGACGGTGGACGAGGTCGCGGCCGAGGCCGGCCTGGCCAAGGCCAGCCTGTACAAGCTCTTCCCCTCCAAGGAGGAACTGGCGGGCGCCGCCATGGTGGGCGTGCTGGACCGGGCCCTGGCCTTCGTCGACGCCTTGCGCGGCCGGGCCGAGCAGGTCGCCGAAGGCGATGCACCCGTGCCAGCCATCGAGCAGCTCAAGGCCGTGACCCGGTGGGCCATGGCGACGCAGCTGGAAGGCGAGATGCCGTCACTGCCGGCGCACAACTCCAGCCTGAGCGCGTCGCTGCAGTCGAACGAGGCCTACATGGACCGGCTGATCTCCCTAAGCAACCGCCTCAGCATCTGGATCACCGAAGCCCAGACCAGCGGCCAGCTCAACCCGCAACTGCCGCCCGAGCTCGTGCTCTACACGCTGTTCGCACGCGCCTGCGATCCGGTCGTGGCCCTGCTCAAGGAGTCCGGGCAGTACACCCACGAGCAGATCCTCGACTGGGTGACTTCAACGACGTTTGGCGGTCTGGCCGAACCGCGCTGAAAGGCGCGGGCCAAGCCCCCGGGGCTTCGGAGGGCGCGGACCGCCGCGGAGCGTCTCAGTTGCCGTGGCGGCTCCAGGCCATGAAGGCCCATCGCATGGGCCTGCCCCCGAGGGCGGCACGTTCCGGGTTGGCCTCGTACCAGGCCTGCAGCCGCTGACGCGCCTTGCCCGTCACGGGTCCGTGCGTCCAGGCCAGCCGCTCGAGGAACGCTTCGAAGTTCTCGCAACCCGCCAGGCGACTCGGCGTCTCAATGAAGTCGACCCGCGGACTGATGCCCATGCGATGCAGCACGCCCAGCACGAGAAAATGGTCCGGCAGCGGCAGCTGCAGCGGCAGCGGCGGCGGGGCCGGGTCGAGCAAGGCGCCGATCTCGGGATCGAAGAAGTGCCCGCCCACAAGATAGGTCAGGTACACCCTCTGGCGCGCGTGGGCATGCAGCTTCTCCAGCGCGTCGCCCAGGTCACCGACCAGCGTCGATCGGGATGCGATGGCGATGTCGCACGCAGGGATGTCGCTCCAGTCGTCCTCCCAGGCTCGCAGCATCGGGATGATGTTGTCCGCCCCTGCGGCCGTGGCGTCCTGTCGCAGCTGATCCAGCATGTGCCGGCTGTAGTCCAGTGCCACCACGCGGCACGGGCGCCGCGCCAGGGGCAGTGCCGACGAGCCAGGCGCACCGGGACAGTCGTGGCGATGGCGCCATCACGAGGCCTCCGGTGCGGCGAGCGCCTGCTCGATCCAGCCCTCGATGGCTTGCGCGTCGGCCGCCAGCATCGTCGTGCCGCCACTGAAGCGCTCCCAGGCCGCCAAGTGCTGGGGCGCCACCACCGTCAGCAGCGGAAGGCCCGCGGCCATCAACGTCAGCAGCTCCTGCGTGAAGCCGGCGCCTTCCGCCTCCAGCCCGCCGAAGCGATTGCAGATGACCAGGTCGGGCGCCTGCAGCGCCGCATCCCGCAGCACCTGGCTGGCGCGCGCGAAACCCTGCGGGTCGGCGCGACAGCCCGCGGCACCGCGGCCCAGCGGCTGCGAGACCAGGTACTCGTCGAGGGTGTGAACGTCGATCAACACCATGTCGCCCGCGCACCCCACCGCGCCTTCGGTGCGGATCATCACGAGGCCGCGCACCTGGCGGCCCGCGCGCCGCTGGGCACAGGCGATGCCGGCCAGTAGCGCGTCCGCCTGCCCCCGTTGCAGGCCTTCGTCCAGGATGGCCGCGGACCTGACGGCGAAGACGTCTTGCGAATCAGAACTCATAGCGTGCGTTGGCGAACCAGGTCCGCCCGAGGGGCGAGGAAGCCGGCATCGAGCGCGTAGAGCAGGTGCGGGTCCAGCTGATGGAGCTTTGCGCGGGGCTGCGCGGTCGCGCCACGCTCCGGCGCCGCGGGCTCATGCTCGCAGCAGCGGATCGCGGCGGCCTGCTGGCCCCGGGTCGCCGCCGCGTCCATGACGGCGGCTCTGCCGGCGCTGCGTTTGAAAGGGGGCGTCAACATCAAGACCTCTTGAGTGGGACACGTTCGTTAGGATGGTCGCAATATACGGACGAATATATCGATTGCCTACCCAGTCAGATCAAGGAAACGCCACGGGACGACTGACCGCGATGGTTAAATGGGCGCGTTGAGCCCCACCGACGTCCATGCCTTCCGCTGTCAAGACCTCCGCGCCAGCGCCCGCCCCGCGTTCATCGGTGGCGGAGAAGTCCGCGTCGCGCACGTCCGCCGACCGGCCGCAATTCAGGCTCCGCATGCGGGTGACGGTGGGCGAGGCCATCGCCGTCGGGCCGGGCAAGGTGGCGTTGCTGGAGGCCGTGGAGGCGCACCGCTCCATCTCCGCGGCGGCGAAGGCGCTGGGAATGTCCTATCGCCGGGCTTGGCTGCTGGTCGACGAGCTCAACCGCTCGCTCAAGGAGCCCGCAGTGACAGCTGCGGCGGGCGGCGTCCATGGCGGTGGCACGGAACTGACGGACGTGGGCCGGCAGCTCATCGTGCTCTACCGCCGCATCGAAGAGCGGGCGATGTCGGCCTGCGAGGAAGACATCAGGCGCCTCACGGCGCTGGTGTCTGCCTGACGATCCTTCAGGCTCAGGCTCAGGCTCAGGCTCAGGCTCAGGCTCGAGCTCACGACCGGCGCCGCGGCGCCGGGTGCCTCAAGGTGCTGGAACGATCGCCCGTCAACGGCTGCCGCGCCCCGCGGCCGCCGCGCCGGCGGCCCGCGTCGCGGCGCCACCCTGGCGGCGTTTTTTCAGCCACAGATAGAGACCGCTGCCGAGGACGATGACGGTCACCACGTCGAGCAGGGCCCAGATGATTTTCATCGGCAGCCCGCCGTAGTCGCCGAAGTGCAGCGGCTGCGACAGCAGCAAGGCTGTCAGGTACCAGGGCAGGTCGGGCGCGGCAGTCACCTCCGCGCTGCGTGCGTCCACCAACACCGGCTTGAGCAGCTTGGCTGTCAGCGGTGTGTTGCCCTGCATGAAGAACGTCGTGTGGTGAGGGCTCGAGAAGGCCGTGCCGGGGAAGGCGATGAAGAGCAGACGCTTGTCCGGCTGGTGGGCCTGCGCCGCCTCCAGGCTGCGCTGCAGCGGCGCGCGCTCGGCCTCGGGGACGATGGGCTGGCCCTGATAGGGGGAGAGCAGGGCGCTGAGCTGGTCGTACTGCCAGTACTTGACGAGCAGGTCGGCCCAGGTGTTGATGACACCGGTGGCGCCCACCACCAGCGCCCACACCAGCGTGACGATGCCGAGCAGGTTATGCAGATCCAGCCAGCGGGTGCGCGGGCCGCTGGCCTGGCGCACGGCGCCGAAGTCGAGCTTGCGCATGAAGGGGGCGTAGAGCACCACGCCCGAGACGATGGCGATGACCAGCAGCAGGCCCATCAGCCCGAGAAAGAGCTTGCCGGGCAGGCCGGCGAAGAGGTCGATGTGCAGCCGCGCCATCCAGTACATGAAACCCTCGTCGTAGCGGGGTTCGGCCAGCACCTGCGCATTGCGGCCGTCGATGGCGACCGAGCGGTAGTCGTCCGTCACGTCAAGGCGGGGCGTCAGCGTCACGTACCACAGCCGCGCGTCCTCCTCGTCGGGTGAGGCGTACTGGACGACGCGGTCGGGATGGCGGGCGCGGCCGGCGGCGACCACCGCGTCCAGTGGGGCCTGACCGGCCCGTGCCTGCGGCTCGGGCAGCTCCACCGCCTTGCCGGTCAGGTGGGCGATCTCGTGCGCAAAGATCAGCGGCAGGCCGGTCAGGCACAGCAGCAGCATGAAAAGGGTGCAGACCAGGCTGCTCCATTTATGCAGCCAGGCCCAGACGCGCAGCGACCGCGCGCTCATGCCTTGCGCCCCGCAAAGCTGTGCCGGGCCATGACGAGCAGTGGCAGGCCGAGGGCAAACCAGGCCCAGGCGTCGCCCCAGTCGTCGGAGACGAGGGCGCTGACGAGCCCGGAGGCCGAGAGGAGGGCCAGCGCGACGGGCCAGGCCCAGACGCGGCGGAAGTGAACAGACATGGGATCTCCTGGGTGTCGACGTCGCGCCACGGGCGGGGCCGATCTCCGTCATCTTATTGGAATCTACATGCGAATCATTCGCATTTGTATTTATAGTGCGGGCCATTCCCCCTTTTTTTGTCAGGTTCATCCATGAAGAACACATTCGCCCTGAGCACCTGCGCCGTCGCCATCGGGGCGATGCTGGGCACGGCCCACGCCCAGGTGCCGACCGAGCAAATCGAGGCCGTCGTCGTGACCGGCAAGCGGGCCAACCGCCTGTCCAAGGGCGCCACCGGCCTGCCCATGCAGCTCAAGGACACGCCGCAGACCATCAGCACGCTCGACAAGGAGGACATGACCCACTTCGGCCTGACCGGCAGCAACGAGGCGCTGGGCCTGGCCACGGGCATCAACGTTGAGCAGTACGAAACCAACCGCGCCACCTTCAACGCCCGCGGCTTCGAGATCCAGCTGACGCAGCTCGACGGCCTGGGCATGACCAACTCGTGGGGCACCGTCGTCGGCCGCGAGGACACCTACCTGTTCGAGAAGATCGAACTCATCCGCGGCGCCAACGGGTTGCTGACCGGCGTGGGCAACGCGTCGGGCACGATCAACTACGTGCGCAAGCGCCCCACCAATGAGGACGGCGGCGAGGTCAACCTCACCCTCGGGTCCCACGGCCTCAAGCGCGTGGCGCTGGACTACAACCAGGTCCTGACCGCCGACGGCGCCTGGGCGGGTCGTCTGGTCGTGGCCCGCGAGGACAAGGACTCCTACCTGCGCGACCTGCATGACAAGCGCACCACCGTCTACGGCGTGGTGGACGGCCAGATCGGCAGCAACGGCGTGCTGACGGCGGGCGTCACGGTGGTCGACGCCCGGCAGGACTCGCCCATGTGGGGATCGCTGACGCTGGTGCGCACGGACGGCACGCAGGCGGACTTCCCGGTGGGCTCGTCCACCTCGCAGCGCTGGACCTACTGGAACACGATGTCCTACAACGCCTTCGTCGAGTACACCCACCGCCTGGCCCAGGACTGGGAGGCCAAGCTCACCTACGACGTCCGCCACGGCAACGAGGCGACGAAACTGTTCTACGCCTACACCGACTTCTCGACGCCCCCGAAACCGCTCAACCCCGACAACACCGGCCTGTCCGGCTGGCCCTACCGCAGCCTGGGCAGCACCGACAGCTCGGTGGTCGATGCCAACCTGTCAGGCCAGTTCTCGGCCTTCGGCCGCAAGCACAGCCTGCTGCTCGGCGCGAGCCGCTCCAGTGCCCGGAACACGGCGGACAGCTTCCCGGCCCTGAGCAATGCCTTCATGCCGCTGCCCGCCTTCCCGTACGACGGCAACAGCTCGCCGGAGCCGACCTGGGGGGAGCGCACCTTCGCCAGCGCCGGGGAGCAGACCCTGACCCGGCTGTACCTGGCCACGCGCATCGCGCTGAGCGATTCGCTGAAGGCCATCGGCGGCATCAACGCGGTGCGCCTGGTCCGCGGCGGCGGCTCGCGCTACGGCAGCAGCGGCCAGTTGGTGGATCCGAAGACCGAGAAGGTCAGCCCCTATCTGGGCTTCACGTATGACATCACGCCGGACCTGCTGGGCTACGTGTCCTATTCGGACATCTTCCAGGCGCAGGAACAGAGCGACGTCAAGGGCGACGTGCTGGCGCCGACCCAGGGCCGCAATGCGGAAGCGGGCCTGAAGGCGGAATGGCTGGGCAAGTCGCTGCTCACGACGGTTGCGGTCTTCGACGGCGAACAAAAGGGGCTGTCCACCTTTGCCGGCATCACGGGCAGCGGCCAGTACTACTACGTGCCCAAGGACGTGAAATCCAGGGGCTTCGAGGTGGAAGCCACGGGCCGGCTCGGCAAGGACGCCAAGTTGACCGTCGGCTACACGCAGTTGCGGCTGTCGGGCCTGGACGGCCAGGACACCTTCGAATGGGTGCCGCGACGCACGCTCAACTTCCGGGTCGATGGCCCCATGCCCGGGCTGTCGGCCCTGCGCCTGGGCCTGGCCGGTCGCTGGCAGTCCGACGTGTACAAGGTCGGCAGCGCCCGGCAGGACGCCTATTTCAAGGCGGATGCCTTCGCCGCGTACGCGCTGAACGAGCGCACGACGCTGCGGCTCAACGTCAACAACCTGTTCGACAAGAAGGCCATCGGCGGCCTGGCCTATGGCGCCATCTACACGGCGCCGCGCAACGTCGCGCTCTCGCTGAACTACCGGCTCTGAGTGCGCACGTAGTCGACGAATGCGAAGCCCAGGCCGTTCGCGCTGGTGTGGGCTTCGCGCGCGGCCTCCGTGAAGTGCTGCCGCGGCCAGTCGGGGAAGTGGCGGTCGGCGTCGGGAAAGGCGGCGTCCACCTCCGTCAGCGCCAGCTTGCTGGCTCGGGGCAGGGCCAGCGCGTAGATCTCGCTGCCGCCGATGACGCACACCTCGGGCTCGGCCGCGCAGGCGGCGAGTGCCGCGTCCAGGCTGTCGAACACCTCGGCGCCTGGCAGTCCCGTGGCACTGCGGCTGACGACGAGATTGCGCCGCCCGGGCAGCGGGCGGAACCGCGGGGGCAGCGAGTCCCAGGTCTTGCGGCCCATGACGACTGGCTTCCCCAAGGTCAGCGCCTTGAAGCGCGCCATGTCCTCGGGGAGGTGCCAGAGCAGCGCGTTGTCGCGCCCTATGGCGCCGTCCCTGGCGATGGCGGCGACCAGCGTGACCCGGCTCATGGTCGGGCGGGGGCGGAGCCCAGGGGCGGAAGGAGGGGGTTCTCTGACATGTCGTGACCGGAGGCTGCCGTGGGACGCACCGTTCGGGCCTGGACGCGGGCCGGCAGCACCCCCAGGGTCGCATCAGATTATGGCGGCCGCGCAGCGCGCGGCGGCGCCGGCAGTGCGGGTTTGCGATGATAATGATTCTCATTTGCTGGCTTGCCCGCGTCACTGCCCCAGGAGAGATCGATGACCTTTCGCCCCCGTGCCCGCTTCACCGCCCTCGCTGCCAGCATCGTTGCCCTCTGGGTGAGCGCGGCCCCGGCGCATGCCGACGGGGAGGTGACGGTCTACACGACGCGTGAGCCGGGCCTGATCCAGCCCCTGTTGGCCGCCTTCAGCGCGCGCGCCAACGTCAAGGTCAACACCGTCTTCGTCAAGGACGGCCTGCTGGAGCGGGTCAAGGCCGAGGGCGCCCGTTCGCCGGCCGACGTGCTGATGACCGTCGACGTCGGCAACCTGCTGGACCTGGTGGACGCCGGACTGGCCCAGCCGGTCAAGTCCGCGGCGCTGGAGCAGGCCGTGCCGGCCAACCTCCGCGGCGCTGACGGCCAGTGGTTCGCCCTGTCGCAGCGCGCCCGTGTGCTGTATGCCGACAAGGGCCTGAAGCTGGACAGCATCCGCTACGAAGACCTGGCCGACCCGAAGTGGAAAGGCAAGGTCTGCATCCGCGCCGGCCAGCACCCCTACAACACCGCGCTGGTCGCGGCCATGATCGCCCACGCTGGCGAAGCCCGGACGGAGCAGTGGCTGCAGGGCGTCAAGGCCAACCTGGCGCGCAAGGCCACGGGCGGTGACCGGGACGTCGCGCGCGACATCATGGGCGGCATCTGCGAGATCGGCCTGGCCAACTCCTACTACGTGGGTCAGATGAAGAGCGCCAAGGAAGGCAGCGATGCCCGCAAGTGGGGTGATGCCATCAAGGTGCTCAAGCCGACCTTCGCCTCGGCGAAGAACGGCGGCACCCACGTCAACATCAGCGGCGCCGTCGTCGCGCGCAACGCGCCGCAGCGCGCCAACGCGGTGAAGCTGCTGGAGTTCCTGGCCTCGGAGTCGGCCCAGGCGCTCTACGCCCAGGCCAACTACGAATATCCCGTGCGTGCCGGCGTGACGCTGGACCCGATCATTGCGGCCAGCATCGGCGAGCTGAAGGCCGACCGCCTGCCCATCACCGAGATCGCCAAGCACCGCAAGCAGGCCAGCGCGCTGATCGACAAGGTCGGCTTCGACCGCTGACCGGGGCTCGCGTGAAGTCCGTGCGGTCTGTCGGGCCGCTGTGGCGCGCGGCCGCCATCGTCATCGCGCTCGGCGCGATGGCGCCCATCCTCAGCCTCTTCTGGCTGGCGGCCGAGGCCGACCGCAGCCACTGGGCCTTCCTGTCCGCCTATGTGCTGCCGCAGGCGGCGATGAACACCGTCGTGCTGCTGGCGGGCGTCGGCGCGGTGGTGCTGGTGGTCGGCACCGGCACGGCGTGGCTGGTCAGCGCCTGCGACTTTCCCGGCCGCCGGGTGCTGGACTGGGCGCTGCTGCTGCCGCTGGCGATGCCCACCTACATCGTGGCCTTCGCCTACCTCGACCTGCTGCACCCCATCGGCCCCGTGCAGGGGGCCCTGCGCTGGGCGCTGGGCTACGACAGCCCGCGCGAGTTCCGGCTTCCGGACCTGCGGTCGATGGGCGGCGCGGTCTTCGTCCTCGGCTTCGTGCTCTATCCCTATGTGTACCTGACGGCGCGGGCCATGTTCATGACGCAGCCGCTGCACCTGCTCGAGGCGGCGCGGGCGCTGGGCGAGAGCCGCCTGGGCGCCTTCCGGCGTGTGGCGCTGCCGCTGGCCCGGCCCGCCATCGCCGTGGGACTGTGCCTGGCGCTGCTGGAGACGCTCAACGACATCGGCGCTTCCGAGTTCCTGGGCGTCCACACGCTCACGGTGGCGATCTACACCACGTGGATCACGCGCTCGGACCTGGGCGGCGCCGCGCAGATCGCCTGCGTGGCGCTGATCATGGTCGTCACGCTGGTGCTGCTGGAGCAGCAGGGCAGGCGGCACCAGCGCTTCGGCTCCGCGCAGCGCATGCATGCGCTGCGGCCCCGGCGGCTGGCCGGCGCTGCCGCCTGGTCGGCCACGTGTGCGGCGGCGCTGCCGGTGCTGATCGGCTTTGTCGCGCCCGCCCTCTATCTGGCCTGGGAGACCGTCAAGCGCCTGCAGTTGGGCAGCGGCGTCTCGGAGCACCTGCTCGCCAGCCTGCTCAACACCGTGACGCTGGCGGCGGGCGTCACGCTCTTCACGGTGGTCGCCGGGCTCGTCGTGGCCTGGGCCGCGCGCAACCAGGGCACGCGCCACAACGGCGACCAATGGCAGGCGCGCCTGGCGTCGCTGGGCTACGCCGTGCCAGGCACCGTGCTGGCCATCGGGCTGCTGACGCCGGCCCTGGCGGCGGACAACGCGCTGGCCGACCTGCTGGGGCTGAAGTCGTTGCCGCTGATGTCCGCGGGCATCGTGCTGGTCGTGGCCTGCGGCATCCGCTTTCTCGTGATGCCGATCGGCAGCATCCAGGCCGGGCTCTCCCGCATCCCGCCGGCCATCGAGCAAAGCGCCCGGGTACTCGGCGAGAGCGCTTCCGGCACGCTGCGCCGGGTGCACCTGCCGCTGCTGAAGCCGGCTGTGCTGACCGGCGCGCTGCTGGTGTTCGTCGACGCGATGAAGGAGCTGCCGGCGACGCTGCTGCTGCGGCCGGCGAACTTCGACACGCTGTCCACCTTGCTCTACGGCGAGGCGGCGCGCGGAACCTATGAAGAAGGCGCCATCGCGGCGCTGGCCATCGTCGTAGCGGGCTTCGTGCCGGTGGCCCTGCTGGCGCGCACCTCGCGCGCCGAAACCAAGAAGGAGGTCGCATGAGCGTTGCACTGCGCCTGGAAGGCGTCAGGCTGGGCTACGACCTGAGGCATGAGTTCCACACCGTCGTGGACGACGCGTCCCTGACGCTGGAGGCGGGGCGCATCGGCTGCCTGCTGGGGCCGTCGGGCGGCGGCAAGTCCACGCTGCTGCGCGCCATCGCCGGCTTCGAGCCGGTGCGGGCGGGCCGCATCCTGCTCGGCGACCGCGTCGTGGCCTCGGCCCAGGTCAGCGTTCCGCCGGAGCGGCGCAGCGTGGGCCTGATGTTCCAGGAGTACGCGCTGTTCCCGCACCTGACGGCCGCGCAGAACGTCGGCTTCGGGCTGAGGACGTGGCCCCGCGCCGAGCGCGACGCCCGCGTGCAGGAACTGCTGGCGCTGGTGGGCCTGGAAGGTGCCGGTCGCCGCTATCCCCATGAGCTTTCCGGCGGCCAGCAGCAGCGCATCGCGTTGGTCCGCGCGCTGGCGCCGCGGCCGGCGCTGCTGCTGCTGGACGAGCCCTTCTCCAACCTGGACGCCCAGACGCGCGAGCGCCTGATCGTGGAGGTGCGCGACATCCTGCGCGCGGCCGGCCAGACGGCGCTGCTGGTGACGCACAACGAGGCCGAGGCGGCGGTGCTCGCCGATCAGGTCAGCACGGTCCGCAACGGCAGGCTGGAACACCGCAGCACCTGAGGCCGGCGGGCGCCGTGCGAACCGGCGCGGACCTCAGACCGCCACGTCCGCCTTGATGGGGGGGTGCGGGTCGTAGCCCATCACCTCGAAGTCATCGATGGTGTAGCCGTCGATGCTCTCGGCCTTGCTCGTCAGGCGCATCGTGGGGGCAGGGCGGGGCGTGCGGCTCAGCTGCTCCCGCGCCTGCTCCACGTGGTTCAGGTACAGGTGCACGTCGCCGCCCGCCCAGATGAACTCGCCAGGTTCCAGGCCGGCCTGCTGGGCCAGCATCAGCTGCAACGCCACGGCACCGGTGAAGTTGAAGGGGGCGCCGAGGAGGATGTCGCAGCTGCGCTGGAACATCATGCAGTTCAAGCGGCCATCGCTGGTCGTGTGGAACTGGTAGACCATGTGGCACGGCGGCAGCGCCATGTCGGGGATGTCCGGCACGTTCCAGGCATGGAAGAGGATCCGGCGGCTGGCCGGGTTGTTCTTGAGCGCGTCGAGGACGCCGGCGATCTGGTCGTGCTCGCGGCCGTCTGCCCCCAGCCAGCGGCGCCACTGCTTGCCATACACCGGGCCCAGCTCGCCCCAGCGGGCGGCAAACGCGGCGTCTTCGATGATGCGCTGCTCGAAGGCGTCCTGCGTGAGGGACTCGCCCGTCGCCTGACGGAACTTGGCCAGCGGCCAGTCCGTCCAGATGCGCACGTTCTCCTGCAGCAGCGGCCGGATGTTGGTGCCGCCGGTGAGGAACCACAGCATCTCCTTGACCGCCGTCTTCCAGTACACGCGCTTGGTAGTGAGGATGGGGACCTGACCGCCGCCGAGCGGGAAGCGGCACATCGCGCCGAAGACCGACAGCGTGCCCACGCCGGTCCGGTCCACCCGCTTGTCGCCGTTCTCGAGGATGTGGGCGAGGAGGTCGAGGTACTGGTGTTCCGGCAGCCGCATGCCAAAGGCCTTCTTGTGAGGGGGAGCGGGCGGAATTATCGCTGGCGGGGGGGCGGGTGCCGCCCGGACCAGGGCGGCATGCCGGCCCGGCGCGCGCGCCGTCGCCCGCGTGGGGTTCAGTCCGCCAGGATGACGTTGAGGATCCGGCGCATGACGGGCGCCATCTGCGTCGACAGCGCCGCCATGTCCGGCCGGCGCACGCTGAGGACCGTCAGTCCGTTGAAGAGGGCCCCGAGCATCAGCGCGCGGCCCTGGATTTCGTCGGGCGGCAGCGCATCCGCACGCGCGCCCAGGCTGAGCCGGATCAGCTCCTGCGCCTTCTGGGTCACCAGGGCTTCGCTGCGGTGCACCACGGCGGCGAGCTTGGGGTTGCGGCTGGCCTCGGCCAGCACTTCCAGCTGCAGCGCGGACTTGGCCACGTGGCTGTGCTCGTCGATGGCCTGCTCCGTGGCGGCCAGCATCTTCTGCAGCAGGTCGCCTTCTTGCTTGAACTCGGCGATGCGGTCCAGCACCTCCTCGCAGTCCCGCTCGACGATGGCCGCGATGACGTCGTCCTTGTTCTCGAACAGGTTGTAGATGTGGCCCGGGCTCATGCCCGCCGTCTTGGCGATCTCGGCCATGCTAGCGGCGTGGAAGCCGCGCCTGCGGAAGCACTCGGCGGCGGCCTCCAGCACCTGCTGGCGGCGGGCGAGGGTGCGGTCGGACGGGGAGGCGGTCATGGCGGCGGCGAAGTCGGTCAGGACGCGGATTGTCTGTCGCCTGGGCGGTCGCCCTGGCCCCCACCCAGGGCCTTGTACAGCGTCACCCGGTTGACCTGCTGGGCCAGCCGGGCCGCGATGAGGCCCTGCTGGGCGCCGTACAGCGAGCGCTGCGCGTCCAGGGTGGCGAGGCGGTCGTCCAGCCCTTGGCGGAAGCGGGCCTCGGCCAGGCGCAGTGCATCCTGTGTCTGCGCGACGAGCCGCTGCTGCGACGCGATCTGCTGGTCCAGCGTGGCACGCTCGGCCAGCGCGTCGGCGACTTCACGGAAGGCGGACTGGATGCTCTTCTCGTACTGCGCCACCGCGATGTCGCGGTCCACCTCGGCGATCTTCAGGTTGGCCCGGTTGCGCCCGGCATCGAAGAGGGGCAGCGTCAGCTGCGGCACGAAGCTCCACATGCCGGTGCCGGCGCGGAACAGGTCGTCCAGGGCGGGGCTCGCGCTGCCGGCGCTGGCCGTGAGGCTGATGCGCGGGAAGAAGGCCGCGCGGGCTGCGCCGATGTTGGCATTGGCGGCCTGCAAGCTGCGCTCGGCCTGCTGCACGTCCGGCCGTGCCAGCAGCACGTCGGATGGCAGGCCGGCCGACAGCTCGGTGGTCTGGGTGACGGGAGCGTCCGTGCCGCTCACGGGCCATTGGCCCGCTTGCAGCGGCTGGCCCACCAGCAGCTCCAGTGCATGGCGGTCCTGGGCGACCTGGCGGGTCAGCGCAGCGAGGTCGGACTGGGCGGTCTCGGCCGCGATCTCGGCCTGGCGCAGGTCCAGCGTGGAGGCCACGCCGGCGCCCTGCAGGCGCTGCGTGAGGCGCAGGCCGTCCTGGCGCGACAGCAGCGTCTGCTCGGCCAGGTGCAGGCGCTCCTGGTCGGCCGCCAGCGTCAGCCAGCCGCCGGCCACGGCCGCGACCAGGCTGATCTGCGTGCTGCGGCGGGCATCCTCGGTGCCGAGGTACTGCGCCAGCGCCGCGTCGCCGAGGCTCTTCACGCGGCCGAACAGGTCCAGCTCGTAGGCGCTGATGCCCAGCGTGCCGGTGTACTGGCGGGTGATGGTGCCGCCGGGCGCGCGCGTCGCGGTCTGGCCCAGGCCTGCATTGACCGTGGGCAGCCGGTCCGCCTGCTGCACGCCGTACTGCGCCTGGGCCCGCTGCACGTTCAGCACGGCGACGCGCAGGTCGCGGTTGCTGGCCAGCGCCTGCTCGATGAGCTGCTGCAGCCGGGGGTCGGTGAAGAACTCGTGCCAGCCGATGTCGGCGGCCTGGGTGTCGGCCGTCGCCTGCGGCACGGGCCACTGGGCCGCCACCGGCGCGTCAGGGCGCTGGTAGGTCGGGGCGAGGCTGCCACAGCCCGCCAGCGCGAGGCTTGCGGCCAGCAGCGTGGGAAGGAAGAACTTGCGGCTCATCTCAATGGCCCTCCAGGGCTTGGGTCGTGGCGGCGGGGGCGGGCGGCGTCGCGGTGCGTGCCGGGAACCAGCGCCGCACAGCGACGAAGAAGACGGGCACGAAGAAGATGCCCAGCACGGTGGCGGACAGCATGCCGCCCAGCACGCCGGTGCCGATGGCGTTCTGGCTGCCGGAGCCGGCGCCGGTGGCGATGGCCAGTGGCAGCACGCCCAGCGCGAAGGCCAGCGACGTCATCAGGATGGGCCGCAGCCGCAGGCGCACGGCCTCCAGCGTGGCGCTGACGGCGTCCTTGCCATGCTCCATCTGCTCCTTGGCGAACTCCACGATCAGGATCGCGTTCTTGGCCGACAGGCCGATGGTGGTGAGCAGGCCCACCTGGAAGTACACGTCGTTGGACAGGCCGCGCAGCGTGGCCGCCAGCAGTGCGCCGATGACGCCCAGCGGCACCACCAGCATCACGGAGAACGGGATGCTCCAGCTCTCATAGAGCGCGGCCAGGCACAGGAACACCACCAGCAGCGACAGCGCGTACAGCATGGGCGCCTGGTCGCCGGTCAGGCGCTCCTGGTAGGACATGCCCGTCCAGCTCAGGCCCACGCCGGTGGGCAGCTGCGCGGCGATCTCTTCCACGGCCTTCATGGCCACGCCCGAGCTCTTGCCGGGCGCGGCGCCGCCCAGCACTTCCACGGCGGGGAGGCCGTTGTAGCGCTCCAGGCGTGCCGGACCCTGCTGCCAGTGCGCCGTGCCGAAGGCCGAGAAGGGCACCATCTGGCCGGCGGCGTTGCGCACGCGCCAGCTGTTCAGGTCGTCGGGTTGCATGCGGTAGGCCGCGTCGGACTGCATGTAGACCTTCTTCACGCGGCCGCGGTCGATGAAGTCGTTGACATAGGCACCGCCCCAGGCGGTGGACAGCAGGCTGTTGATGTCGGCTACCGACACGCCCAGGGCACCTGCCTTGGCCGTGTCCACGTCCAGACGCAGCTCGGCGGCGTCCTCCAGGCCGTTGGGACGCACGGCGGACAGGCGCGCGTCCTGGCTGGCCGCGCCCAGGAACTGGTTGCGCGCGGCCACGAGGGCATCGCGGCCCACGCCGGACTGGTCCTGCAGGTAGACGTCGAAGCCGCTGGACGTGCCCAGGCCCGGCACCGCGGGCGGCGCGAAGGCGAAGGCCGACGCGTCGCGGTACTGCATGAAGGTGCCCATCGCGCGGCCGGCCACGGCCTGCACGCTCTGGCCCTTGCCCTTGCGCTCGCTCCAGTCCTTGAGCTTCACGAAGCCCATGGCCATGTTCTCGCCGCGGCCGGCGAAGCTGAAGCCGATGACGGAGAACACCGACTCGACGTTGTCCTTCTCCTGGGTGTGGAAATGTTCCTCCACGCGCTGGAGCACCTCCAGCGTGCGGCCCTGCGTGGCGCCGGACGGCAGTTGCACCTGCGTGAACAGGATGCCCTGGTCTTCGTCGGGCAGGAAGGACGTGGGCAGGCGCATGAAGAGCACCGCCATGCCCGCGACGATGAGGCCGTAGACGATGAACTGGCGGCCCCAGCGGCGGATCATGCCCGCCACGATGCCCTGGTAGCCCTGGGCGGTGGCGTCGAAGCGGCGGTTGAAGGCGCCGAAGAAGCCGCGCGTGGCCGGGCCGTGGCCGGGCTTGAGCAGCGTGGCGCACAGCGCCGGCGTCAGCACCAGTGCGACGAACACCGACAGCACCATGGCCGACACGATGGTGATGGAGAACTGGCGGTAGATGACGCCCGTGGAGCCCCCGAAGAAGGCCATAGGCACGAACACGGCCGACAGGACGAGGGCGATGCCCACCAGCGCGCCGGTGATCTGGGTCATGGACTTGCGCGTGGCCTCCAGGGGCGACAGACCCTCCTCGGTCATCACGCGCTCGACGTTCTCGACGACGACGATGGCGTCGTCCACGAGCAGGCCGATGGCCAGCACCAGGCCGAACATGGTCAGCGTGTTGATGGAGAAGCCCGCCGCGGCCATGACGCCGAACGTGCCCAGCAGCACCACCGGCACCGCGATCGTCGGGATCAGCGTGGCGCGGAAGTTCTGCAGGAACAGATACATCACGAGGAACACGAGCACCACGGCCTCGATCAGCGTCTTCACCACTTCGTGAATGGAGACCTCGACGAACGGCGTGCTGTCGTAGGCGATGACGGCCTTCATGCCCTGGGGCATGAACTGCTGCAGGCGCTGGATCTCGGCCTCGACGGCCTTGGCCGTGGACAGCGCGTTGGCGCCGGTGGCCAGCTTGACGGCCAGGCCCGCGGCGGGCTTGCCGTTGTAGCGGGCCACGGTGGCATAGCTCTCCGCGCCAAGCTCCACGCGGGCCACGTCACGCAGGTGCACGGTGGCGCCGTCGGCGGCCGTCTTCAGCACGATGTTGCGGAACTGCTCAGGCGTCTGCAACCGGCTCTGCGCCGTCACGGTGGCGTTGAGCTGCTGGCCCACGTTGGCCGGGGCCGCGCCCAGTTGTCCGGCGGACACCTGCGCGTTCTGGGCCTGAATGGCGCCGGACACGTCGGCCGGCGTGAGGCCGTGCTGCGTCAGCTGGTTGGGATTGAGCCAGATGCGCATGGCGTACTGCGCCCCGAACAGCTGGGCCTCGCCCACGCCTTCCACGCGGCTCAGCGGATCCAGCACGTTGGCGGAGACGTAGTCGGACAGGTCCACCTGCGCCAGCTTGCCGTCCTCGGACACGAAACCCACCACCATCAGGAAGTTGCTGGTGGACTTGACCACCTGCACGCCCTGGCGCTGCACTTCCTGCGGCAGCAGCGGCGTGGCCGACTGCAGCTTGTTCTGGACCTGCACCTGGGCCGTGTCGGGGTCGGTGTTCGCGGTGAAGGTCAGCGTGATGCTGGCGTTGCCCTGCGAGTCCGAGGTGGACGACATGTAGGTCATGCCGTCGATGCCCTTGAGCTTTTGCTCGATGACCTGGGTGACGGTGTCCTCCAGCGTCTTGGCGGACGCGCCGGGGTAGCTCGCGTTGATGGAGATCTGCGGCGGCGCGATGCTCGGGTATTGGGAGACCGGCAGCGTGCGGATGGACAGCGCGCCGGCCAGCATGATGACGATGGCCAGCACCCACGCAAAGATGGGCCGGTCGATGAAGAAACGGGACATGGCAGCGACCTCCGATCAGCGGGCCAGCGCAGCCGATGCCGCGATGCCGGCGGCCGGCGCGGCCGCGGCCTGAACCGGCGCTCC
Source organism: Roseateles sp. (assembly GCF_036404855.1). Lineage (GTDB taxonomy): Bacteria > Pseudomonadota > Gammaproteobacteria > Burkholderiales > Burkholderiaceae_C > Pelomonas. The sequence goes on along the minus strand of NZ_DASWYS010000313.1, from coordinate 3,613 downwards.
GGGGCGCAGGCGCTGCAGGCCGTCGACGATGAGCTGGTCGCCTGCCGCCAGGCCCGAGGTCACGAGCCACTGGCCGTTGACGACTGCGCCGGTCTGCAGCTGGCGGGCCTCGGCCTTGCCGTCCTTGCCGACCACCATGGCCGTCGCTTGACCCTTCGGGTCACGCTGCACGGCCGTCTGCGGTGCCAGGATGGCCTGGGCCTGCACGCCGCTTTGCACCTGCGCGCGCACATACATGCCGGGGAGCAGCTGGCGCTTGGGGTTGGGGAACTGGGCGCGCAGCGTCACGCTGCCGCTGGCCGGGTCCACCTGCAGCTCGGAGAACTGCAGCTTGCCTTCGATCGCATAGGTGCTGCCGTCTTCCAGCAGCAGCTTCACGCGCGCCTGGCCGGCGGCGTCGCGCTGCAGCCGGCCTTCGGCGAGATCGCGCTGCAGGCGCAGCAGCTCGGCGCTGGTCTGCGTGACGTCCACGTAGATGGGGTCCAGCTGCTGCAGCGTGGCCATGGCGCCGGCCTGGTTGGCCGTGACCAGTGCGCCCGGCGTGACCGCCGAGCGGCCGATGCGTCCGGCGATCGGGGCGCTGACGCGAGTGCGGTCCAGGTCGATCTGGGCGGTGCGCACGGCGGCGGTGGCGGCGGCAACGTCGGCCTGGGCCTGCTTCAGCGCTGCCTGCGCGTCGTCGCGCAACTGCTTGCTGACGGCGTCGATGCCGGCCAGCTCGTCGTAGCGGCCGGCCTTGAGCTTGGCCGACGTCGCATTGGCCTCGGCCTTGGCCAGAGCGGCGCGGGCGCTGTCCAGCGCCGCCTGGTAGCTGGCGGGGTCGATCTGGTAGAGCAACTGGCCGGCCTTCACGTCGCTGCCCTCGGTGAAGGCCCGCGTCTTGACGATGCCGTTCACCTGCGGACGCACCTCCGCGGTCTGGTAGGCCACCGTGCGACCGGCCAGCTCGGCACTGAGTTCCACGCGCTGCGACTGCAAGGTCACGACACCCACCTTGGCGGCCGGCGGGGCGGCGCCGGGCTTTGCGCCCTGGGATTCGGCCTGTCCACAGGCGCTGAGGGAGAAGGCGGCGATGACGGCGACCGCCAGGGTCAGCAGCGTGAACGCCGGCATGCCGAGCGAGGGGCGGGTGGGGAATTTGGGCATGGGCAGGACTCGTTCTTGGAAGGGCCGGACACCACGCGCTCCCCAGGGGCGCCGCGCGAGTCTCAGTCGGTTGCATTGTCTGAATGAACATTCATTCTATTCGCAAGACGTCAATTGACAAGAAAAGAATGAATGACCATTCAGCAACGTGGGGTCATTGGAGGACAGGCGGGGCGGTCGGGGCGGCCTGACATCGTGGCTGTCCGGGTCCCCGGAATCCCTGAAACCGGCACCGTTCAGACGAGCGGGCGCCCGCCGTCGGCCCTCCCTGAAACCGGCTGCCGGGCGCCGGGGGCCAAGGCAACGCGGGGGCCTGGCCCGATCACCTCGGCGTGTCGGGCATGCGCGAACCCGCGCTTTTGCCTTGTCGAAGGGGCCGCCTCTGGGCGTTACTGCTCTGGACAATGACTCGCCGGGGCGCGCTCGGGAATCTTGCCGCAATGGGCCGCAATGGGCCGCAATGGGCCGCGAAAGGTCTGCGAGAGGCCAGCGAACGGCAGCTTGGCCTGGAAGCTCAAGCACCCGACGGACCTGGCGGTGGCTGAAGGGACGTGCTGCCGTGCCAGCGAGATGGTCGACCTGCCGGTCGGCCATGCGGCCAGGGGCTCACGCCACCGTCACACCACCATCACGATGGTGACGACGGTGCCGACAGACTGCCGCGCGAGCTTGCCTGTTGCTGTTGAACGAGCGCCAGTACTCAGCGCTTGGCGCGCAGCGTGATGACCTTCAGGTGAGGATCCCGACGAATGTCGCCCTCGGTGAAGGGAAGATTCACCCAGCCGTAGTTGGAGAACAGCCTTGTCATGTCTGCGTAATGCGGGCTGGCCGGATCGCTGGACTGCGAGTAGGTCAGCACCGCGCGCGCTTCGGGACCCCTTGGGGTGAAGGTCACCGACTGGATGTAGCTCGATCCCGCGCCGATCTGCGCGTAGCCCACGCCAGGCACGATGCTCGCCGGGCTGATGGCGTTGTAGACGCCCGAGACACCCGAGCCGCCGTGGATGGGGAGACGTTTACCGTTGCGCGTCTCGAACTGCACCTGGCCCCAAGGGCGGTCGAGCGGAATGCCGTTGACGGCAAAGAACTGTACCGTCGCCCCCAGCTCGCTCATGACGCGGGCCACGACAGCGGCATTGCCGGTGTTCAGGCCGCGCGGCGTGTTGACCGGATCAGCCGGGTTGAAGGGCATGGCGTAGATGCCGTCCACGCTGGCGAGGCGTCGCCACAGCTCGGTCCACACGTGCGCGCCCACGCTGCCGGTGTTGTTGCGCCGGTCCCAGCCGGCCAGCACGGCACAGGCTGGCGCCACGTTCACCGGTTGGACGCCGACGTTCACGGTGTTCGACTGCGAGCCGCAGAGTTGCAGCACCCCGTCGAGCATGATCTCGGCGCTGTAGTGGCGATTGCGATAGAGGACGTCCTGCAGCCACTGGCGGTTGAAACCGGATCCCGGCAATTGGTCGGTGCCGGCTTTGCGCTGTTCGATCTGCGTGATGCCCAGCCGGGTGCGGAACGCCTGTGGCGTGTTCTCGTCGGTGCCGATGATGGGCGAGAACCCCACCAGCGGCTGCGCGGCGTTGGCCAACCAGTAGCTGTCGTTGGAGTTCTGCACGTAGTCGCGGCGCATCAGCCCGGGCATGCTGCCCGCGCCGAAAATTCCCGCCTCGGGGGCGTCAGCGTCGGTCCCCAGGTCACAGGCCGACCTGGAGCCGTCCAAGCTGTACAGCCGCTGGCTGTTCAGCGCCGCCGAGATGGGGCTGGCAACGCAGGCCGCAAGCCGCGCCGCCGAGGCGTTGGGCATCGAGCCGATGTCAGCGTAGAACACATTGCCCGCACTGTCGGCCGCGACCGTGTTGACCCACGGCAGCCCGACATGCCGGCGTAACACAGCGGAGAACTCGTCGAGGTTGCGGGCCGTGCCCATTTCGCGGTACTGGCGGAAGACGCGCGCGTTTTCCAGGTTGACGTCGGTGAGCGCAAAGGCACGGGTGGGCGTCCAGGCCGCCACCGCGGCCGGCGCCACCACCGGGCCGTAGCGTGTCATCCAGAAGGTGAAGCTCGTCTTGGCCACGCTGCCGTCGGCCTGGCGCACGTCGACCTTGACGGTTTCGGGCGTCATCGCAACGACGGCACCGTCCACCACGTAGGCCGTCGGGTTGCCAGGCGCGATGGCAAGCTCGCGCAGCACGAAACGGCGCGCGGTGGAGACGGTGTGGCTCCACGCGACATGGCGGTTGAAGCCGATGTTGACGAGGGGGAATCCGAAGATGGAAGCGCCCATCGCGTCGTAGCGACCGGGGATCGTGAGGTGCACGGCGTAGAAGCGCTCGATGCCCTGCCAGGGGAAGTGCGGGTTGCCCAGCAGCGCACTGGCGCCGCCCGTGAGGTCGCCGCCCAAGCCGACGGCGTTGCTGCCGAAGTGCTCGACGTTGAAGTCAGGCAGTTCTGCCGGGTCGATGGCGGC
>NZ_DASWYS010000312.1:0-5010 GCF_036404855.1 Roseateles sp. | reverse complement strand
CCCGGCACGCTCGGCGCCGCACTGGAGGGCGCCCATGGCGTGTTCGGCGTCACTGACTTCTGGGAGCACTTCAGCCCCGAACGCGAGCTGCGCCAGGCCGCGCAGTTGGCCAGCGCCGCCGCGCGCGCCCGTGTGCGGCACCTGATCTGGTCCACCCAGGAGGACACGCGTGTCGGGACCGATTGCTGGGCCGTGCCGCAGATGGACGCCAAGGGGCAGGCCGACGCCTTCTTCCGCGCGCTGCCGACGACCTATTTGCTGCCCTCCTTCTACTGGGACAACTTCATCCACCTTGGCCTGCATCCGCAGCGCGAGCCTGACGGCCACCTGCACTGGCCGCTTCCGCTCGGCACTGCGCGGCTGAGCGGCATCGCGGCCGAGGACATCGGCAACTGCGTCGCGGCGCTGTTCGTGCAGGGCGAGGCGGTGGTGGGTGAACGCATCGGCCTGGCGGGGGAGCAATTGACCGGCCCGCAGATGGCCGACGTGCTGTCGCGCGTGCTGGGTGAGCCGGTGCGCCACCAAGCTGTCACGCCCGAGGCCTTTGGTCGTCAGCCGTTTCCCGGCGCCTCGGAGATGGCGCGCATGTTCGCCTACCAGCAGGCCGAGGAGGCGGGATACTGCGCCGCACGGTCGCCCGAGGTGGCCCGTGCACTGCACCCGGGACTGCTGGTCTTCGCGCAATGGGCTCAGGCGCGTGCCGACGTGCTGCGCCATCTTGCCGGCGCGCCGAAGGAGCGGGCATGAGAGCCGCCATCGCCCTCGTCGCCGCACTGATGGGAATCGCGCCCGCCCAGGCCGCGATCGACTGCTGGATCGATGCGCCCCACCCACAGACTGCCGACCGCCTGCCCAGCGGCCACGTCAGCGTCGCGCCACTGCAGCACGCCCTTCAGCAGCTGAACGCGCTGCTGCACCGCCAGCCTGCGCTGCAGGCACTGCCGCGTTCGCGCCTGCGCAGCAGCTGGCAGATCGCTGGCCAGTGGACGCTGCCGGCCCGTGGCGCTCATTTCCTGCTGCGTGACCATCGCGAATCCATGTGGTTGGGTCGCTGCGATCTCGTCAAGGGCGCGGACCGGCTGGAGCCGCGGGCTTCCATCGTCATACAGGTCAATCAGCCCGAGGCCTTCTTCGCCACAGCCGTGCCCGAGTTGCGCGACGAGCAGTTCTCAGCCTGGCGCGAGATCTTTCCGACCGGCCAGGTCCAGGGCCGACCGCTCTACGACGGCCACATGCTGGTCATCACCGCGGACAACCGCCTGCCCTGGGTGCCCGTGACGACAGCCGACTACCTCGACTTCACCGAGCGTGACCTGATGCGGCGGCACGCCGAGGCTCGGGCGGCGCTGGACAGCCAGCAGGCAGCGATGGCGCCGGCCGCTCGGGAGGCCCAGATCCAGCGCGTGGTGGAAGGCATGCGGCGCGTGGATCCAGCCCAGGCTGCACGGTTGGAGCAGGAGCTGCGCGCCAGTCTTGCAGCCGAATCGCGCGCGATCGAGTCCTCCGCGGCAAGGCGACGGAGCCGAGGGCTCGATGAAGACCCCATCGGTCGCCAGCTCGACAAACTGCGTGCGTACCGCAGCAGACTGGGCGCGGCGGAACTGGCCGCCCAGGCCCGCCTGGGCCTGAACGGCCTGCAGGATGATGTCTATCCGGCGGATCGCTACCCGGCCCTGGTGCGCCCCGATCCGGACTATCCGTGGGACCGCCTGCAGCCGAGCCGGCCGCAGATGCTGATGGTGTCGGTGCGTGGCACCGGCGAGTTCGAGGCGCCCATGGCGGACGTACTGGGCCAGCTCGATATCGCTGCGTTGGAGCGGCTGGTGCGCAAGGCGCCCTGAGCGCTCGCCGCGGGGCATCACGTTCGCGCGATCCGAGAACGACGAAACCCCGCAGCCAGCAAGGCTTCGTTGCTCCTGTCGACAAGTGGCAGGAACTCCTGGCCGGACTGAGAGGGGGTGTTGAGAAGGGGGCTGTGTCTTGGATGAATCGCAGGTTCGAGCTCGGGTTTGCGGCGCCCGAGGGGAAGCGCTTGCGCCGCCGGTTGCCCCAGGACAGCATCTGCTCTTCAATATCGCTGCATTGCGGCCTATCGGCGGGGGACAAGCATGCAGCCAAAGCGAACTTCCACGATTCTGGTGCTCGGCGTTGTCACGCTCATGCTCTATCTGCTTTGGTCCGACAGACCCGCCGAGCATTCCCAGGGCATGGCGGCCTTGCCAACGCCGCGCGAGTCCATTCCGCCCATCGAGGTGGCGCGGGCCGGCGATGGCGCATCGCAACCTGGTGTCGTTGTGCCGATCAAGGTGGAAGAGCCTTTGCGTGGCGGGAGGCCCGCGCTGCAGACCATTCCGGTGACCGAACCGGTGCCGGAGCGAGGCGCATTGCGGCGCGAGAAGCTCGATGCAGTGGCCAAGCCCGTACCAGCCGTTACGCCCGGCGTGCAAGCGCTGCAGGCCATTCCTCCGCAGCCCGTGGAGAACCTTCAAGCCGCACCGCGCACGGCGCTCCAGGAGGTGCCGGCGCAGCCACTGCCTCCGGTTTCACGCGCGCCTTATGGGCCGGTGCAGCAGCACGGGGACGGCGCGCCAAGTGCGCCTCAACGCTGAGGCGCCCCGTTGCTGCAGCGAGCCTACGGCGCCACGTCCACCAGATAGCCGCTCAAGCCCAGTCGGTGGCGGCTGTCGGCAAAGATGGTGTTGGCTGCCGAGGTCCCGTATTCGAGCATCGGCGCCTCGCCGGCCTCGTAGACCAGATCCACAGACTGTGTCGTGCTGCCGACGGAGCCGTAATAGGCAGCCGCCAGCGGTGGCACCGGGAAGATGGCGGCAATTTCCTTGGACGCGCCCACGTGCACGACCAAGATCCCGCTGAAGTTCGCCGAGAAGAAGGTGGCGTACACCGTTGTCACGCGCAAGCGCTTGCCCACCGGCACGGTGGGGAACGTCGCGACGCACTGATTCGTGAAGGGGCAAGTCGGCTGCATCTGTGTCGTGTAGGGCACGCGTGCAGGCTCATCCACGCTGCGAACCATCGCTGGTTTGATCTGGGCGTGAGCCGCCGGTGCAGCTGCAACAAGTAGACCCAGCACGGCAAGCAAGCCTCGGCCGATTGCGGCCGTCATAGTGATAGCTCTCATCTGAGACCTCCTATTCATGGCTCGGACAACGCAATGTGCGCTGTCGATTGGTTCGCATACCGCCCCAGCGCCGAAAGACTTTGGCGCATCAGCAATGCGGGTGCAAACCATGGCCCGAGACTCCTTCCGCTCGATCAACTAGAGGTGTCCCCGTAGATTGGGGGCAAAGCATCTATGGCCAAGGCTCAAGCCCCGCGACTAGGATCGACCAAGCGCCTGTTGCACCAAGCGCAGCGAGGGAAGTCATGAGCGTTTTGCGTTGTTGCGCGGCTGTCGTCGCGCTGACCTTATCGGCTCAGGTCAGCGCCGGACCGACGACGACTTCCTATGTCGGGACGCTGGCAGAAGCTCAGGACGTCGCACTGATCCAGTTCAGTGTTGCCGTCGCTGGCGCCGTCAACTTCCAGACCTGGGGATTTGGTGGTGGCGTCAATGGCGCCGGAACCAATATTGCGGCTGACGGCTTTGATCCATACCTGTCCCTCTTCTCGGGCACGGGAGCGGGGGCCACCTTTATCGCGTCGAATGACGACGGTCTTTGCCCCCCGGGCAATACGGTGTCAGGCCTGTGCCGTGACGCGACGCTGTTGCAGTCGCTGGCTGCCGGGGACTACACGCTCGTCATTTCGCTCACGGGCAACATGTCCTTTGCCGAGAACCTGGGAAGCGGCACGCTGGGGGATGGCTTTATCGGGCTCTTCACGCCCGACTTCTATAACAACGAGCTGCAGGCCCTGTTGACCGGCGATTACGCGGTGGACATCACCACGGATGCCGGCACGACGCAAACCGTTCCCGAGCCCGTCACATTGGCGCTGGCCGGCCTCGGTCTGCTGGCCACCGCCATCGCGCGCCAGCGCCCGGGTAGGGCTGCAGCTTGGCCGGCGATTGGCGCGTGAGCAGGGTTAGCACGGTCTTCAAACCGGCTCCTAAGGATTTCAGCGGTTTTTTTTGCCGCCGGCAAGTTTGCCGCACGTAGAGCCCCGAGAAGTTCGCATTTGAGGCCGCTCCAGACTCCATCGCCCGAGTTGTCTCGGTGGTCAGTTCTCCGGGCAGATTCATACGCTGTGAGCTCGGTTCGCCGGCATTTCCGCCAGTCGCTGGGCCGCAGTGCAGGCCATCGAGGATGGCACAAGGCGTACCGCCAATTTTCCCTCTGGCGTGGTCAACGACCAATCCGGCACCGATTCGGCACTACTTCAGAGGCGAGTCTAGGCCGCCTCGTCAGGGCCCCAGTCTGGCAGGTTCACGTAGTACCGCGTCGAGCGGCCAGCGCCTGTCCGGGTAAGCAGTTTGAGGTCCTCCAGCTCGATGAGTTCTCTCGACGCCGTGGCGCGCGAAGTGCCTGCAATGCTCTCGTACTTTTTGGTGCTCATGCCACCCTCGAAGCCGTTGGGGCCGGCATCGAGCAGCAGGTTCACGACCTTGCGTTGACGTTCGCTAAGGGCCTTGTTGCTGTGGTCCATCCAGAACCGTGTTTTGGCCAGCGTGTGGTCGACGGTCCTGGATGCTTCGTCGCATGACACCTGGACCTGATGCACGAACCACAACACCCAGTCGGTCACATCGAGCCCTCCGTGCTGGGCGCGCTCAAGCTGCTCGTAATACTCGTTTCGGCGGTCGAGCAGGCGCTGCGACGTGCGAATCAGGCGGCTGGCCTCGCCGCTGTCCCTGGCCAACACCAGGTCTACCCACACGCGTCCGACGCGGCCGTTGCCGTCTTCGAACGGGTTGTCATTGATCGGCGTAATCCGGCCACTCGCGATCGGCATTTACCGGCCACTTGAGCCTGTGCCGAGGGGCGTCTCGAACGACCCCGTAGGGGCCTTCATTTTGCGGTGTTTTCAGGGCCCTTCGATCCCCCCTTTTTC
>NZ_DASWYS010000311.1:0-39476 GCF_036404855.1 Roseateles sp. | reverse complement strand
TCGTGCTCGCAGGCATCGATGAGGGCATCGACCCACTCGGGCCGCAGCAGGCAGCGTGCCGCGTCATGCACCAGCACCCAGTCGTCGTCGCCCGCGCCGCGTCGGCGCAGCTCCGCCAGGCCGCCCAGCACGCTCTCGGCGCGGCTGGCGCCGCCCACGCGGGCGACCCAGCCGGCATGGCCGGGCAGCGCCGTCTCGAAACGGTCGTCCGCCGGCGATAGCACCACGAGCGTCTGCACGATGCGCGGCACCGCCGCCAGCGCGGCCAGCGTGTGGGCCAGCAGCGGCCGGCCGGCGATCTCGACGTACTGCTTGGGGATGCCGGCGCCGGAGCGCTCGCCGATGCCGGCAGCCGGCACCAGGGCATAGCAGCGCGGGCTGCGCGCGTCTGTGTTCATGGCGGCATTAAAGCAGCAGGTAGTCCACCGGCTGCAGCGCCGGCGGGGGTGCCGGGTCGCCCAGTGCCTCGCGCAGGTCGATCTCGATACCGCGGCAGATCGCGTCCAGCGCCAGATCGTTGGCCTGGATGCCGAACGGCTCCTCGATCTCATCGCCCAGGGTGTCCAGGCCAAAGAAGGTGTAGGCGACGATGGCGACGACCAGCGGTGTCATCAGCCCGATGGCGTCCACGATGCCGAAAGGCAACAGGAAGCAATAGAGGTAGGCGGTGCGGTGCAGCAACAACGCATAGGAGAACGGCAGCGGCGTGTTCTTGATGCGCTCGCAACTGGCCGCCGCAGCGGTCAACGCAGACAGCGTGGAGTCCATCTGCACCTCACGGAGGCTGTCGAGCTGGCCGACGCGACGGCATAGCGCCAGATCGGCGCCCATGGCCATCATCAATGTCGCCGGCCGGTTGCGCGCGCGGCCCAGTGCTTCGTGCTCAGCGGGCAGGAGCAGACCTTCCAGCGCGGTCGGATCGGCGGGCTGGTCGCGCAGCAACTGCTTGAGGCTGATGCTGAAGGCCAGCGCGCGCAGCACCAGGCGCACGCGTACATCGGTCAGGTCGCGGGGGTCCGCCACGGGGGCCGGAAGGTCGATCAGGTGCATGGCCTGGCGGGCCAGATTGCGCGAGCGCAGCAGCAGCTCGCCCCAGAGCTTGCGCGCCTCCCAGAAGCGGTCGTAGCAGGCGCTGTTGCGAAAGCCGAGGAAGATGGCCAGCGGCAGGCCCATCAGCGTGAACGGGATGGTCGAGACCAGCACCGCGTTATGGCTGGCCAGCGCGCGGTGCGCAACGGTGACCAGGACGGCCAGCAGGATGTTGGCCAACAACACGCCGCGGATGCGGCCCAGGATGGAGCCGCGAAGTACGAAGAAGAGCTGCAGGGCCGAAGGGCGGTCGCGGACGATCATGTCCCCATTGTCGACGGCCGCCCGGCCCGGCGCGCCTCAGTCGTCGTGGCCGGGGTTCTGGCGCGCCAGCCGGCGCAGCAGGCCCGGCCAGGCCAGCTCGGCACCGCTGCCGCGCATGACCTTCTCGCCCGCAGCGCGCACGCCGGCGAGGATGGGCGCCGGAATGCGAACCAACTCGCCGCCGCCAGCCTGGGCGGCGACCTGGATCTCGCAGGCCCGTTGCAGCATGAACATCTTGAGGAAGGTGTCGGCCGCGCTGTGGCCCAGCGTCAGCAGGCCATGGTTGCGCAGAATCATCAGCGAAGTGCCACCGAGGTCAGCGACGAGCCTCGCCTTCTCCTCGGGATTGAGCGCCACCCCTTCATAGTCGTGATAGCTCAACGAGGCCAACGGAAAGAGGCTGTGCTGCGAGATCGGCAGCAGGCCCTCGCGCTGCGTGCTGACCGCCACGCCCGCCACCGTGTGCAGGTGCATGACGAAGCGGGCGTCCTCGCGCGCCCCGTGCACGGCGCTGTGGATGATGAATCCGGCGGGGTTGACGTCGTAGGTGCTGGGCGCAACCTTCTCGCCGGCGCCATCCACCTTCACGAGGCTGCTGGCCGTGATCTCCTCGAACATCATCCCGTAGGGATTGATCAGGAAGTGATGCTCGGGGCCGGGCACACGCGCCGAGATGTGGGTGAAGATGAGGTCATCCCAGCCGTGCAGCGCCGCGAGGCGATAGAGCGCGGCAAGGTCGCAGCGGACAGCCCATTCCTCGGGGCTGATGTGGACGGATTGGGCCATGGTGTCTCCCGGAGTCGTGGGGCCAGGATAGCCCTCGAGCCTGACGCGCGATGTCGCCTGGGCGGCTGCGGGGACAATCACGGGGTCATGCTCATCTCCGACTTCCGCCAGCGCTTGCGCGCGCTGGGCGCCAATCCCGCCCATGAATCCCGCGTGCTGCGCCACTGGGTGCAGGCCCTCCCGCTGGACGCCGGCAAGCAGCCCCTGCTGGGCTGGCTGCCCAAGGCCGTGTTCGAGGCGCTGCCGGGGCTGATGGCCGAGGTGGACGGCCTGGTGACGCTGCGCAGCGAGCATGCGGGGGGTGATGGCGAATCGGCCCGCCTGCTGCTGGGCCTCGCCGACGGCCAGACCGTGGAGACCGTGCTGCTGCCGCGCGACGGCGTCTGCGTGTCCAGCCAGGTGGGCTGCGCCGTGGGCTGCCAGTTCTGCATGACGGGCACCGAAGGGCTGATCCGCCAGGTGGGCAGCGCGGAGATCGTGGCCCAAGTCGTCATGGCACGGCGGAAGAACCCGAAGCTGCGCAAGGTGGTCTTCATGGGCATGGGCGAGCCTTCGCACAACCTGGCCAACGTGCTCGAAGCGATCACGCTACTGGGCCGCGAAGGCGGCTTCGCGCACAAGCAGCTGGTGTTCTCGACGGTGGGCGACGAGCGCGCCTTCGCCGCGCTGAACGCAGCCGAGGTGAAGCCCGCATTGGCCCTGTCGCTGCACACGACGGACGCCGCCAAGCGCGAGCGCCTGCTGCCGCGCGCGCCGCGGCTCACACCCGAGCAGCTCGTCGAGGCCGCCGACGCCTATGGCCGCACCAGCGGCTACCCGATCCAGTACCAGTGGACGCTGCTGGAGGGCATCAACGACGGCGACGAGGAGCTGGATGGCGTCGTGCGCTTGCTCAAGGGCCGCTACGGTCTGCTGAACATGATCCCCTTCAACAGCGCACCGGGCCTGCCCTTCTCTCGGCCCAGCTGGGAGCGCGCCCGGGCCATCGCCACCGAGCTCTGCGGCCGTGGCGTGCTGACGAAGCTGCGCGATTCCGCGGGCCAGGACGTCGAGGGCGGCTGCGGCCAGCTGCGTGCCCGCGAGGCCGTAGGCCGGTCCGCACGGGTGGTCAGAATTCACACCTGACGAGGGCTTAGCCACCGCAATCGGCGACAAGCATCGCCCCCGCGCCCCGCAGAATGCACCAGCCGCGTCGATGACGCGAGCAGACATTCCCTGGAGGAGACATGAAACAGCTTCGAACGCTGGCGACACGCCTGCGCCTGGCCCCCCTGATCGCCGGCACGGCCCTGTGCCTGCAGGCCGGGGCCGCCACGACGGTGCACAAGTTCGAACCGACGGCCCAGCTCGGCGGCAGTACGCTGCAGCTCAACGGCAAGGGCACGCGGGTGCGGCTGGTGTTCAAGGCCTACGACATGGCCCTGTACACCACCCAGCGCGCCACCACGCGGACGGAGGTGCTGGCGCTGCCCGGGCCCAAGCGCATCCAGTTCACGGCGCTGCGCGAGCTGCAGGGCACGGACCTGGGGCGGCTCTTCCTGCGCGGCATGGCCGACAACACGCCCAGCCAGCAGATGACCCGCCATGCGCTGGCCACGACCCGGCTCATCGAGGTTTTTTCGGGCAAGCCCAAGCTGGCCCCCGGCGACACCTTCGCGATGGACTTCGTGCCGGGCAAGGGCACCCAGTTCTACATCCAGGGCCAGGCCCAGGGCGAACCCGTCGGCGACGACGAGTTCTTCACACTGGTGCTGCGCATCTGGTTCGGCGAATCGCCGGCCGACACGCAGCTGCGCGATGCGCTGCTGGATGGCGGCAAGGACTAAGGCGCGACCGAGGGCCGGCGTCGTGCCCGGTCTCATGCGTACCGCGGGCCACCCGGCCCGCGAGTCGGAAGGCGTGGCTGGCCCCAGCCCCGCCTTCAGCCGCGCAACGCTGCCCGGCGCCTAAAGGCAAGCACCGCCAGACCCAGGGCGAGCATCAGCACCGTGGCCGGCTCGGGCACGGCGCTGATGCCCGTGTAGACGCCATCGAAGGATGCGGTGGCGTGCACGCCGTTGATGGTCAGGCCGGCCAGCAGGCTCTGGAAGCTGGCCTCGCCAAGCTGGTTGCCAGTGAAGCGCAGCGCGTGCTCGCCACCGCCGGTGACGGCCAGCGTGGCGCCGGCGGCGATGTCGCCCAGCGCGCCGAAGCTCAACGTCGAGCTGCCGAGGGCGATGGTGGAGCTGGCACTCAGCACCAGCGTCGCGAAGCTCTGATCACCGCCCAGCACCAACTGGCCGCCGGCCAGTTCCAGCGCGCCGGCGGCATCCAGGCGGTGGGCGCCAGCCAGCTCCAGCGTCGCGCCGCTGGCGATGACGGTCTTGCCGCTGTAGTGGCTCTCGCCGCTCAACACGACGCGGCCGCTGGCGATCTCCACGACGGCGAAGTTCGACAGGGATGATGCGTGGGAGAAGCTTTGGCCGGCGCCAGGGTCGATGCGCAGGCTGTTGGCGCCACCCGAACCACCGTCGATGCTGCCCAGTACCTGGGCCTGGCCACCGGCGATGGTGATGCTGTTCTGGCCACTGCCAAGCTGGATGGCCTTGCCACTGGCACTGCCGTCGATCAGGCCGTAGTTGACCAGGGTCGTCGCATAGTCGTTCGTGACGACGACGGCGGCACTGCCGGCACCGCCCAGCACCGTCGCGCCGGCATCGTTGTGGATGCGCACCGTGCGGCCACTGCCGTTCAGACCACCGGCGTAGATGGCAGCATCGCTCTGGCCGCGGATGACGCCGCCGGCCTGGTTGACGATGACAGCGTTTGCGTAAATGGCCTCGCGCTGGCCAGCGTTGACGCCACTGGTGATGTCGTTGCCGACCAGCGAAATGCCGCGGCCGACGGCGTTGCTGTTGCCGGTGGCCACCAGACCTTCGATGAGGCCGGCATTGGTGATGGTGCCGCCGCCCACCGACAGGCCTTCGCTGTAGGCCAGGCCCGAAGCCACGGCGCTGAACGAGTTGGCCGAGCGGATGACGCCCGTGGCCGTGTTGGTGAGCATGACGACGCCGTCAACGTCCAAGCCATCACCGTCGCCGGTGACGCCGCGGCCGATGATGGTGCCGGCGTTGTAGACGGTCACGACCTGCAGGCCGTTGAAGCCGTCCAGATTCAGACCCGAGCCGTTGTCACCCTGGATGATGCCGCCCACGTTGTTCGTGATGGACATCGTGTGTGACAGCGCGGCCGTGTCCTGCCCGCCGGTGATGCCGTGGCGGCCGCCTTGCACGATGCCGGCGTTGATGATCTGGATGCCGGTGTTGGCCTGACCGTCGATGCCGTCGCTGCTGGAGCCCGTTGTCGTGATCGACTGGATGGTGCCCCAGTTGTTGACGACGCCGTTGACGCCCGGCCGCACCGCGTCAGCCTCATGGGACTGCATGAAGGCGCCAACGTAGTTGTTGACGATGTTGCTGCCGCTGGCAATGGCGTTGAAATCCACGACCTGGTTGCCGGCCGCTGACGCGTTCAGCGAGATCATCTGCCCGTAGTTGTGCAGCACCACGCTGGCCGGGCTCTTGTTCATCTGGATGACATCCGCGTCGGCCGCCCGCATCAGCGCGGTGGCGTTGCTCGTGCTGCCGTTGGTGATGACGAGGCCGGTCACGCCGGTGTTGTCGCGGATGACGCGACCCGTTCCCGTCTGCGTGATGCTGCCAAGGTTGGTGAGGCTGGCGTTGTTGCCGGTGACCGTCACCGCGACCGTGGAGCCCGACACGGCCAGCGAGCCACCGGCAGCCACGCTCCCAGTCTGCGAGGCCCCGAGGCTCTGCGCCGTGCTGGACGAACCGGTGATCGAGAAGCTGGCGGCCTGGGCCGACAGCTGCACCGCGGCCAGGCAGGCCAGCGCGATGGGGTGCCAGCGGCGGACGGAAGCGATCGAGGCGGAACGAAGCAACATGGTGGGCGCAGGGCGGGTGAAAGCCCGCCACGTTATCGACGCAGCCCACCGCCGTGCACCACGCAACCGGGGCCCCTGCGCGGGCGCCGATTTCATCGCCACGTCACATCGGCGGATCAGGCGCTGCGGTAGGCGTCGGCGTCCAGCCCGAGACGGCGGATGCGATCGTGCAGCGTCTTGCGCGCCAGGCCCAGGCGCTCGCCGGCCTTGGCGATGTTGCCCCCGCTCTCCCGCAGCGCCTCCACGATCCACTGGCGCTCGACCGATGCCAGCGCCTCGTCCAGGGGCGCCTGCGGCAAGGCCGTGGGCTCGGCACTCGCGGCGGGCAGCGCCGGCAGGGCCGGCTCGGTGACGAGACCCAGCACCCAGCGCTCGGCAAAGTTGCGCAGCTCGCGCACGTTGCCCGGCCAGTCGCGCGCCTGCCAGGCTGCGAGCTGGGCGCCGCTCCAGGCGGGCACCGGGCGCTGCAGGCGCTCGCCGGCCTGGGCACAAAAGTGGCTCAGCAGCACGGGGATGTCCTCACGGCGCTGGCGCAACGGCGACAGCGCGATGCTGGCGACGTCCAGGCGGTAGAACAGATCCTCGCGGAAGCGCCCCTCCTTGGCCAGCTCCAGCAGGTCCACCTTCGTCGCGGCGACGATGCGGCATGCCAGCGGCTGGGCCGTGTTGGCACCCAGGCGCTCCACGCTGCGCTCCTGCAGCACGCGCAGCATCTTGACCTGCAGGGCCATGGGCATGGACTCGATCTCGTCGAGGAAGACCGTGCCGTCACCCGCGAACTCCAGCTTGCCGATACGGCGTTTGTTGGCACCCGTGTAGGCACCGGCCTCGGCGCCGAAGATCTCGGACTCGAACACGCTCTCGGGCAACGCACCGCAGTTGATCGCGACGAACGGGCCGCGCGCGCCGCTGGCCGCGTGCAACGCGCGGGCCACGACCTCCTTGCCGGTGCCGGTCTCGCCGTGGATCAGCACGTCCACGCGGGCCGGGCCGAGCGTGTTGATCAGCGTACGCACCTGCTCCATCGCCGCGCTGGCGCCCCGCAGGCCGTCTGCCGGCCCGCTTCCAAGCTGGGCTTTCAGCCGGCGGTTCTCGAGCACCAGCCGACGCTGCGCCAGCGCGCGGCGCACGACCTCGACCAGGTGTTCGGCCGAGAAGGGCTTCTCGATGAAATCCCAGGCACCGTCTCGCATGGCCTCCACCGCCATCCCGATGTCGCCGTGGCCGGTGACCAGGATGACGGGCAGCTCGGGGTCCTGCTCGCGCAGCGCATGCAGCAGCACGAGGCCGCTGTCGCCGGGCAGTTGCACGTCGCAGACGACGACGCCCGCGAAGCCCGGTTGCAGCCAGGCGCGTGCGGACTCCGCGGAATCGACGGCCCGGGCCTGCAGCCCGGCCAGGCGAAGGCTCTGCGCGGTGGCCAGGCGGACATGCTCGTCGTCCTCGACGAGCAGCACATCAACGGATTCGGTCCAGGCCATCATGTAATTGTCCGGCGATCAGGCGAGCGGCAGCCTGAGCGTGAACTGTGCGCCGCCGCCCTCGCGGTTGCCGCCCTGCAGCGAACCGCCCAGGGCGTTGGCAATGGAGGCGGAGATGGACAGGCCCAGACCCAGCCCCTCGCCCCGCCGCTTGGTGGTGAAGAAGGGTTCGAAGAGGCGCGCCTGCACGTCGTCGCTCAGGCCCGGGCCGTCATCGGTCACGCGCAGCAGCGCCTGGCCGGCCGCGGCATCGACCTCCGCCTGCAGCACGACCGTGCCGCCGCCCTGCTCCGCGCTCGCATCGATGCCGTTGCGCAGCAGGTTGACGAGCACCTGCTCCACGCGCACCTGCTGGCCCAGCACGGCCAGGCCTTCGGGCACCGGCGGGCAGGCCAGCACCACCCGCTGACGGCGCGCCTCGGCGCCGACGAGGGCCACCGCGGCTTGGAACGCGGTCACCACCGGCACGGGCTGCACGCGCAGCTCGTCGCGCCGCGCGAAGCCCTTGAGCTGGGCCACGATGGCGGCGATGCGCTGCGTGAGGTTGTCGATCGCCTCCAGGTTGCCCTCGGCGTCGGCCTGCATGCCGCGCTCCAGGAACACGCGGGCGTTGTCGTTCAGCGCCCGCAGCGCCGCCAGGGGCTGGTTGATCTCGTGCGTGATGCTGGCCGCCATCTGGCCCAGCACGGCCAGCTTGCCGGCCTGCACGAGCTCGTCCTGCGTCGCACGCAGCGTGCGTTCGGTGCGGCGCAGCTCGTCCACGCGCGCCTGCAGCTCCTGTGTGCGCTCGGCGATGCGCGCTTCCAGGCTGCCATAGGCGGCGCGCAGCTCGCCCTGCGCCGCCAGGCGCTCGCGCGCGCGGCGGCGGCGCAATTGCAGATAGGCCAGCAGCAGCAGCAGCGACACCCAGCCCAGCGCCGCGGCCCAGGCTCGGCCAGCGGCGATCTGCTCGGCACCGCGGATCTCGGTGAAGGACAACAGCGTCCAGCCGCGGCCCTCGACGGGCTGCTCGGTGACCAGCGCGCGCAGCCGCGCGGTGGCCGTGCCCACCCGCTCCACGCGCAGATCGTCTGACGCGCGCGTAGGCTCGCGCACCAGCGAGGCCAGCGGCAGGTCGCCATACTGCTGCGTCTCGTGCAGCTCTGCGCGTGCGGCGGCGGTGAGCGGGCGCAGCGTGCGGTACTTCCACTCGGGACGGCTGGCGAGGAAGACGACGCCGCGAGCGTCGGCCAGCATCAGGTCACCGGCGCTGCGCGCCCAGTTGGATTCCATCTCGTCCAGCGACACCTTCAGCACGACGACGCCCGCGGCCTGGTCGAGGCGGTGGGCGATGAAGTAGCCGGGGGTGCCGGTCGTCGATCCCCGGGCATAGAAATGCCCGCCCCCGCTCGCCATCGCGTCGCGGAAGTAAGGTCGGTAGGCGTAGTTCTGGCCCACAAAGGTCTGCGCGTCGCGCCAGTTGCTGGAGGCCAGGGTCTGGCCGTTGGCGTCGATGAGAAAGATGGCCGCCGCGGCGGCGTCGCGCGCCACGTCAACGAGCAGCGCATTGACCTCGGCCACCCGGGTGGGGGACGCCGGCTGGGCCAGCAGCCCGGCCAGCGCCGGGTGGCGGGCCAGCACCTGGGGCACGGCCTCGTACTTGTCGAGCGCGCCCGTCAGCTCGTGGGCAACGAAGCGCAGGTGGCGCTGGGCGTCGTCCTGGGTCTGCGCGAGCGCCAGGTCCAGCGACAGCCGCCAAGCGCCAAAGGCCACGGCGGCGCCGCCCAGCAGCACCCCCAGCAGCAGCGCGAGGCTGCGTCGCCAGCGGCGGCGGGCGGCGGTGGCGTCTTCAGTGTTGGGCGGCTTCGGCATCGATCCTCGAATGCCGGCGCGTGTCACGCATCAACAGGTAGACAAGCAGCGAGCAGGCGATCACCGCGGTAGCGTACCAATAGAAGCCGCTTTCCATGCCCTGCTGCTTGAACCACAGCGCGATGTACTCGGCGCTGCCACCGAACACCGACACCGCGATGGCGTACGGCACGCCCACGCCCGTGGCGCGGATGGAGGCCGGAAACAGCTCGGCCTTCACGACAGCATTGATGGACGTGTAGCCGCTGACGATGAGCCAGGCGCAGGCGATCAGGCCGAAGGCTTCCCACGGGCCTTGCGCGTGGCGAATGGCAGTCAGCAGCGGCACCGTGAACAGCGTCCCCAGGATGGCGAAGCCCAGCAGCAGCGGCTTGCGGCCGATGCGGTCCGACAGCGCGCCGTACAGCGGCTGCAGCAGCGCGGCAAACACCAGGCTGGCGGCGGAGACGGCCGTGGTCTGCCCGTCCGTCAGGCCCACCGACAGCTTCAGGAACTTCTGCATGTAGGTGGTGTAGACGTAGAAGGCCAGCGTGCCGCCCATGGTCAGGCCGATGACGATCAGGCATTCGCGCGGGTGTTGCATCAACAGCTTGAAGCCGCCCATGCGGTCCTTGCCGTGCTTGCTGCGCTGGGCCTCGAAGGCCTTGGTCTCGGGCAGGTCGGAACGCATGATCAGCGCCACGATGGCCAGTGCCGCGCCGATGAAGAACGGGATGCGCCAGCCCCAGGCCTTCAGCTGGGCGGTGTCGAGCACGAAGTTCTGCAGCACCAGCAACACGACCAGCGCCGTCAGCTGGCCGCCGATCAGCGTCACGTACTGGAAGCTGGAATAGAAGCCCCGGTGCTTCGAGGTGGCCATCTCGGACAGGTAGGTCGCGCTGGAGCCGTACTCGCCGCCCAGGCTCAGGCCCTGCAGCAGCCGCGCGATCAGCAGGATGACCGGCGCCCAGACGCCGACTGAGGCGTAGGTGGGCGAGCAGGCGATCAGCAGCGAGCCGCCGCACATCAGCATCACCGAGGTCATCAGCGCCAGGCGCCGGCCGTGGCGGTCCCCGATGTAGCCGAACAGCAGTCCGCCGATGGGGCGGATGAAGAAGCCCAGCGCGAAGATGGCCGCGGTGGACATGGACTGAGCCACCGGATCGCTGGACGGGAAGAAGGCCGACGAGAAGTACAGCGAGAAGGCCGCGTAACAGTAGAAGTCGTACCACTCGACGAGGTTGCCGATGGAGCCGATGAAGATGGCCTTGACGCGCTTGAGGTCGATGGGGTCAGGCGCTGCGGCGCTGCCGGGATGGATCGCAGACATGGTGTCTCCTGGGTTATGTGCCCCAGGATGAGCAGCTTGCGTGCCAAGTCCGTGCGCGCCCCTGCCCCAGGGTGGAGCGTCAGGCCCAGGCGCGAAATCGGCGGTTTTTCGCCACCGGAAGCGGCAAAGCGCCGCCAGCGGCGAAATATCGCCGCTCAGAACCGCAAGTCGACCCGGGCCATGTCGAAGCGAGCACCCTCGCCGTCGCGTCGCACGCTGACGACACGGAAGTTGCGGGCCGTGCCAACACGGTACTCATAGTCGCCGGCCTTGGGCTCGTGGCTGTCGCAGCTGAGCCTGTCGGAGTCCTTGGGAGGCTTCACGCGGGCGGCCGGGTCCCGGCAGTCCAGCACGTCGCCGTAGCGGGCCAGCTCCTTGGCGTAGAAGCTGGCCACGCGCTCGGTGGACGTGGCGGCGCGGAACTTCAGCGCCGCCACCTTCAACCCGAACTTGCCGGCCCAGGCACCCAACGTGACGGCAGACTTGTCGTCGTCACCGTCCTTGAACGGCACGGCGCCGGCATAGACCGGCAGGCCCACATCGGTGGCCTCCGTGCGGCTGTGGCCCTCGACGCCCAGGCTGAAGTCCCCGTCGGCCGCGGCCGTGGAGGAGATCAGCACGAAGGCCAGGACGGCGAGGCTGTGGCGCGGGGTCATGAACTCTCCTGAGTGTGGCGGTCGGGCCTGACGCTACGCAACGCCTGCCATGCCCGCCACGCGATGGCGACGGGCTGCACAACGGCTGGGACAGGCTGCTGATCCGGCCGACGACCGCCTCACCCCGCCTTGCGCTTGGCCACCCAGTCCTGCACCAGCTCGCGCAGCACCGGCAGCGGCACCTGGCCGGCCGTCAGCACGACGCGGTGGAAGCCCCTGAGGTCGAAATTCGGTCCGAGCGCTGCTTCCGCTTCGGCGCGCAGCTTGGTGATCTCCAACTGGCCGATCTTGTAGCCCAGCGCCTGGCCGGGCCAGACGATGTAGCGTTCGACCTCGGAGACGACATCGCTCTCGGCCATGGAAGAGTTGTCCAGCATGTACTGGATGGCGCGCTCGCGCGTCCACCCCTTGGCATGCAGGCCGGTGTCGACGACGAGGCGCATCGCGCGCAGCTGCTCGTCGGACAGGCGTCCGTACCACTGGTAGGGGTCGGTGAACAGGCCCAGCTCCTTGCCCAGACTCTCGGCGTACAGCGCCCAGCCCTCCACATAGGCGGTGTAGTGGCTGCCGTAGCGGCGGAACTTGGGCAGAGCCTTGTCTTCCTGCGCGATGGAGATCTGGAAATGGTGGCCCGGCGACGCCTCGTGCAGCGACAGTGTCTCCATGCCGAAGATGGGCTGGGCCTTCAGGTTGAAGGTGTTGACATAGAAGACGCCGGGGCGGGAGCCGTCGGAGGACGGGCTCTGATAGGAGCCTCCTGCGGCGCTCTCGGCACGGAAGGCTTCGACCTCGCGCACCTCGTAGTCGGCCTTGGGCTGGATGTCGAAGAGCTTGGGCGTCAGGCTATTGATCTTCTTCTGCAGATCCCGGTAGCCGGCGAGCAGTTCCTCCGGCTTGTTGAAGTAGAACTTGGGGTCGTCCTGCAAATGCTTGAAGAAGGCTTTCAGGTCACCGGGGAACCCCACCTGCTTCCTCACGCCCTCCATCTCGCCAAGGATGCGCGCGACCTCCTTCAGGCCGATCTCGTGGATCTCGTCGGGCGTCAGCGCCACGGTGGTCGACTGCCGCACGCGCTGGGCGTACCAGGCCTTGCCGTCGGGCAGGGCCGCCCAGGCCGTGCTCGCGCGCGCCTTGGGCACGTACTCGTCGCGCACAAAGGCCTGCAGCCGGGCATACGCGGGCAGGACCTGCTCCGCCAGCAGCTTGCGCATCGCGGCGGTGATGCGCTCACGGTCCGAGGCCGGCACGGTATCGGGGAAGCTCTTGATCGGCCCCCAGAACAGGCTCTTCTCGGGATCGGCCACCGCCATGGCCGTCAGCTGCGGCAGCACCTTCTCCATGACGGCCTTGGGCTGCGTCACGCCGGCCTTGAGGCCATCTCGCATGTTGGCGATGGTGCCGTCCAGCAGGGGCACGGCCAGGGCCAGGCGCTTGAGCCAGTCGTCGTAGTCCTTGGTCGTCTTGAAGGGCTGAATGGACTGGCCCGTGCCCATCTGGGCCAGGAAGCTGGGCAGGCCGCCAATCTGGCTGATGGGCTGCATCCAGTCAGGGAAGCGTTCAGCGGCCAGGTCCTGCTCCAGGTCGAGCTTGAGGATGCTGTAGGAGACGCGGTCCTTGGGCTCCAGCTTGTCCTTGTTGAAGGCGGTCAGGCCCTTCAGCGTCTGCTGCAGTTCCCGCTTGGCCCGGGCGCGGTAGGCGGCCGTCGTCGTGTCGATGAGGCGGTCGTTGTATCGCGGATCGCCCAGCGAGGTGGCCAGCACCGGCTGGCGCTGCAGGGTGAGCTCCCACTGGGCATCAAGCCACTGGTGGAAACGTTCGCTTTCGGTAGGGGCGGCCCAGACAGGCAGGCTCGCGGCAAGCAGGCTCAGGGCAAGGCGACGGCGCATGAAGTCTCCAGTTGGATGGTGGCGAATGCTAGCCATGACCCTGACGAACAGCCAAAGGGCATGGCTTACCTAGAATTCCCCCAAGCCCCGCTCCGGGGCTGTTGTCGTTTGTAGGTCCGCATGACGCTCCCCTCGCTGCCGGTCATCCAGCCGGGCAAGAAGTTCACCCACTCCCGTCCCCTCGGCTCGGCCGACGCGCTGCTGCTCGCGCGCTTCGTGCAGCAGCAGCGCGATGCCGGCCGGCTGGCCGCCATCTTCACCGCAGAGCCGGGCGACACGCAGCGGCTCGAGGACGAGCTGAAGTTCTTTGCGCCGGAGCTGAAGGTGGCCGTTTTCCCGGACTGGGAGACCCTGCCCTACGACAGCTTCAGCCCGCATCAGGACTTGATCTCCGAGCGGCTGGCGACATTGTGGGAGCTGCTGCAGGCGAAGAAGACCAAGACTATCGACGTCGTGCTGATGCCGGCGACGACGGCGCTGACGCGCCTCGCGCCGCCCAGCTTCCTGGCCGCGACGACGTTCAACTTCAAGCAAAAGCAGCGCCTCGACGAGGCCTCACTGCGCGCGCAGCTGACGCTGGCCGGCTACACGAATGTCAGCCAGGTCGTGCAGCCCGGCGAATACGCGGTGCGCGGCGGCCTCATCGACTTGTTCCCGATGGGCTCCAACGTGCCCTACCGCGTGGACCTGTTCGGCGACGAGGTGGACTCCATCCGCGTGTTCGACCCCGACAGCCAGCGCAGCCTCTACCCGGTGCCCGACGTGCGCCTGCTGCCGGGTCGGGAGTTCCCGATGGACGAGGCCGCGCGCAAGGCCTTCCGCAACCGCTGGCGCGAGAAGATGGAGGGCGACCCAACCAAGGCGCGCATCTACCGCGACATCGGCGAGGGCATCGCATCCGGTGGCATCGAGTACTACCTGCCGATCTTCTTCGAGCAGACCGCGTCGGTGTTCGACTACCTCGGCACCCAGGCGGGCCTGGCACTGCACGGCGAGGTGGACGAGGCCATCCAGCGCTTCTGGACCGACACCAGGGAGCGCCACCGCTTTCTGCAGCATGACCCCGAGCGGCCGCTGCTGGCGCCCGGCGAGATCTTCCTGACGACGGAGGAGTTCTTCGGCCTGACCCACCCGCATGCGGTGCTTTCCGTGCGCGGCAACGAACCGGTGGAGTTCGCGCGACCGCTGCCCGACGTCAGCGTCGAGCGCGGCGTTCAGGAACCGCTGGCCCGCCTGGAGGCACACCTGAAGGCCACACCGCACCGCGTGCTGCTACTGGCCGAGAGCGAGGGCCGCCGCGAGAGCCTGCTGGAGCAGCTCCGCGACCACAAGATCGATCCCCCTTCGGTCGCCAGTCTGGCCGAGTTCTGGGAAGGCGACGAGAAGTACGCCATCACTGCCGCGCCGCTGGCCGCCGGCTTCTTCTGGCACGACCCGGCCCGGCCGCTGCAGCTGATCACGGAGACCGAGCTGTTCGCGACGACGCCCACGACGCGTCGGCGCCGCAAGCAGGAGCAAGTCAGCGACGTCAACGCGCTGATCAAGGACCTGTCGGAGCTGAAGGTAGGCGATCCGGTCGTGCACATCAACCACGGCATCGGGCGCTACCAGGGGCTCGTGAACATCGACCTCGGCGACGGCCAGAAGAGCGAGTTCCTGCATCTCGAATACGCCGACAAGGCAACGCTGTACGTGCCGGTGGCGCAGTTGCACCTGATCGGCCGCTACACCGGCGTCTCGGCGGAGGAGGCGCCGCTGCACAAGCTGGGCAGCGGCCAATGGGAGAAGGCCAAGCGCAAGGCCGCCGAGCAGGTTCGCGACACCGCCGCGGAGCTGCTGAACCTGTATGCACGCCGCGCCGCACGCGAGGGTCATGCATTCCGCTACTCGGGGCACGACTACGAAGCCTTCGCCGCGTCGTTCGGCTTCGAGGAGACGCCAGACCAGCGCGCCGCCATCCACGCGGTCATCCAGGACATGATCAGCCCCAAGCCCATGGACCGCCTCGTCTGCGGCGACGTGGGGTTCGGCAAGACCGAGGTGGCGCTGCGCGCCGCCTTCGTCGCGGTGATGGGCGGCAAGCAGGTCGCCATCCTGGCGCCCACGACGCTGCTGGCCGAGCAGCACTACCAGAACATCGCCGATCGCTTCGGCGCCTGGCCGGTCAAGGTCGCGGAGATGAGCCGCTTCCGCTCGGCCAAGGAGATCAAGGTGGCGATGGAAGGCATCGCCGACGGCAGCATCGACATCGTCGTCGGCACGCACAAGCTGCTGTCTGCCGAGGTGAAGTTCAACCGGCTGGGCCTGCTGGTCATCGACGAGGAACACCGCTTCGGCGTGCGCCACAAGGAGGCGATGAAGGCCATGCGTGCCGAGGTCGACGTGCTGACGCTG
Source organism: Roseateles sp. (assembly GCF_036404855.1). GTDB lineage: Bacteria > Pseudomonadota > Gammaproteobacteria > Burkholderiales > Burkholderiaceae_C > Pelomonas. The sequence goes on along the minus strand of NZ_DASWYS010000311.1, from coordinate 23,817 downwards.
ACCGCGACGCCCATCCCGCGGACCCTCGGCATGGCGCTCGAAGGTCTGCGCGACCTCTCGGTGATCGCCACCGCGCCGCAGCGACGGCTGGCGATCAAGACCTTCGTGCGCGCCGAAAGCAGCGGCACCATCCGCGAGGCGGTACTGCGCGAACTCAAGCGCGGCGGCCAGGTCTACTTCCTGCACAACGAGGTCGAGACCATCGAGAACAGGCGCCAGAAGCTGGAGGAGCTGCTGCCCGAGGCGCGCATCGTCGTGGCGCACGGCCAGATGCCGGAGCGCGAGCTGGAGCGCGTCATGCGCGAGTTCGTGCAGGGCAAGCACAACCTGCTGCTGTGCTCCACCATCATCGAGACCGGCATCGACGTGCCCAGCGCCAACACCATCGTCATCAGCCGCGCTGACAAGTTCGGCCTGGCCCAGCTGCACCAGTTGCGCGGCCGCGTCGGCCGCAGCCACCACCAGGCCTATGCCTACCTGATGGTGCCGGACATTCAGGGCCTCACCAAGCAAGCCACCCAGCGGTTGGACGCCATCCAGGCCATGGAGGAGTTGGGGTCCGGTTTCTACCTCGCGATGCACGACCTGGAGATCCGCGGCGCCGGCGAGGTGCTCGGCGACAACCAGAGCGGCAACATGATGGAGATCGGCTTCCAGCTCTACAACGACATGCTGAACGAGGCCGTCCGCGCGCTCAAGAGCGGCCGTGAGCCCGACCTGCTGTCGCCCACCGGCGCGTTCTCCACCAACACCGAGATCAACCTGCACGCGCCCGCGCTGCTGCCCGACGCCTACTGCGGCGACGTTCAGGTGCGCCTGAGCCTGTACAAGCGCCTGGCGACAGCCGAGAAGCCCGAGCAGATCGACACGATGCTGGAGGAGATCACCGACCGCTTCGGCAAGCTGCCCACGCAGGGTCAAACGCTGTTTGATCTACACCGGTTGCGCGTGCTGGCCAAGCCCTATGGCGTCATCAAGGTCGACGCGGCGCCCTCCATCATCAACATCAACTTCCGCCCCAACCCGCCGATCGACCCGATGCGCGTCATCGAGCTGGTGCAGAAGAACCGCAACATCAAGCTGGTCGGCAACGAGAAGCTGCGCGTGGAGAAGGCACTGTCCAGCCCGCAGGACCGCGCCCAGGCGGTGCGCGAGGTGCTGCGGCTGCTGGGGCAACCGGTGAAGGCTGGCTAGCCGGGCGGCGGTGGGTGCGAGCAGACGTCATCGGGATAATGGGCAACTGTTCCCGCTTCACCCTGCCCTCGTGACCTCCACCGCTCTCGCCGGCCTCGTCGTCAGGACCGGCCCCACGCTGCCGCCGCTGTCGTTCTTCAAGCTCGCCGCCTTCGACATGGACTCGACGCTGATCGCCATCGAGTGCATCGACGAGATCGCCGCGATGGCCGGCAAGGGCGAACAGGTGGCCGCCATCACCGAAGCCGCGATGCGCGGCGAAATCACCGACTTCAAGGACAGCCTGCGCCGCCGTCTGTCCTTGCTGGCGGGTACGCCGGCCACGGTGCTGGACCGCGTGCTGGCCGAGCGGCTGACCTTCAACCCCGGCGCCCGAGAGCTGTGCGCGGCCCTGAAGGCTCAGGGCCTGAAGCTGGTGCTGGTGTCCGGCGGCTTCACGTACTTCACACGTCATGTCGCGGCCGAGCTGGGCATGGACTTCGTGCGCAGCAACGAGCTGGAGATCGTGGACGGCGCCCTCACCGGCCGGCTCGTCATGCAGGACTGGGGCGACATCTGCGACGGCGAGCAAAAGCGGCTGATGCTGCTGGACTGCTGTGCCCGCGTCGGCTGCTCCTCCGAACAGGCGATGGCCGTCGGTGACGGCGCCAACGACCTGCCGATGATGGGAGCGGCCGGGCTGTCCGTGGCCTATCGGGCCAAGCCCAAGGTCCGCGAGCAGGCCATGGTGGCGATCAACGAAGGCGGACTGGACCGGTTATTGGAGGTCGTCAGGCCATGAGGCCGGCGGCGCTGCTGCTGGCCTGCGCCCTGCCCTGGCAGGTCCACGCCGCACAGCCGCCGTTGCGCTTCATCGCACCGATGAACCACGCGATGCCCTTCGGCCGCTTCGAGCAGGGCCACCTGACGGCAGGCATCGTCAAGGACATCAGCGACCACATCGCCGCGCGCCTGGGGCGCGAGATCGAGTACGTGCCGGTCCCGCCACGCCGCGTCTCGCAGGTGCTTGCGGCAGGCACCGCGGACGGCGTCTGCTACGTCGCGCGCGACTGGATAGACGGCGACTTCCACTGGAGTCCGCCGGTGCTGGAGCATGTCGGCGTGGTGGCCGCCCATCCACAGGCGCCGGCGGTCGTCAGTCTGCAGCAGCTGGCCGGACTGCCGCTCGGCACCGTGTACGCCTACCGCTACCCGCAGTTCGAGCGCGCGCTGGGCGCGCAGTTCGTGCGGGACGATGCGCCCAGCATGCTGATCAACCTGCGCAAGCTGGCCGCCCACCGCGTGGACTACGCGCTGACCGAGAGGATCACGCTCGAGTACCACAACAAGCTGCAGCCCGGGGATGGCCTGAAGGCCGCGCTGCAGACCTCCCCGTATCGCACCCACTGCGCCTTCACACGGGCGCACGAGCTGCCGCTGCAGCAGCTGGACCAGGCCGTCAGGGACATGGTGCGCGATGGCAGCGTCGAGCGCATCCTCGCGCGCTACCGCTGACCGTCGGGCCCCGCCCGCTCAGCGATTTGCCAGGCGTCGGCGCGTCAGGCCACCAACGGCCGCGAGGCCGGCCAGCATCAGCGCGTAGCTTTCGGGCTCCGGCACCGCCGTTACGGCCAGCACGTCGGACACGATGGGCGTCGACGTTGACGAGGCGATCGTCGTCCAGTTCGCCCCTTCTGCCAGTGCAGCCTTCAGTTCGGCCATGGACGCAAAAGGCGTGTCGAGGGTGGTGGTCTGCGCGGTGAACTGCGTATAGCGGGTGTCCACGCTGCCGCGGAACTCGCGCACCTGGATGCCGCTCAGGCCCGTCGCGACAAAGGGATTGTCGGACGTCGCGTAAGGCGCTGCGCGGTTGCTGATCGCGCCGAGGAAGGTGATGGCGCCCGGCTGGTAGTTGGTCGCATACGAAGCGGCCTGGTAGGCATACAGCACGTCGCCACCACTGGAGAGGTTCGACGTGCCGCCATTCAGGTTGGCGACCGTGCCATTGGCCGTGCCACCCGCCGCGCCGGACTTGGCGGTGTATTGGCCGGTGGCCCCCGTGCCCAGCAACGCAACCGAGGTGCCGGCCGCCACGTTGGCGCTGGCCGTCCAGGACCAGAAGGTCTCGGGGGTGGTGGAGAACACGCCGCTGGCCGTCGAGGTCTGCAGCACGTTGGTGTCGGTGAAGTAGATCGTCGTGCCGGCGTTGATGTCGACGAAGGTCACGAAGGACCAGCCGCCCACCGTGGTGTTGACGTTCAGGCCGGTGAAGGCGAAATCGCCGTTGGCCAGCGTCGTGCCGGCGGCCTGCGCGCTGCCGATGGACGCGGCGGCCAGGACGGCCAGAGTCAGGAACTTGTTCATGGCTTGTCTCCTTGGGATCGTCAGGGGGAGGGAATCAACGCGCGCGCCGGCGTGCGACCGCAAGCACCAGCAGGCCGCCCAGGGCGAGCACGGCGCTGGCCGGCTCGGGCACCGGCGTGGCCAGCACAAGGTTGTCGATTGCGATGCCGTAGTAGCTGTCGCGGTGGGTCAGCGTGAAGCCGGCGATGTCGGCCGCGCCGCCAGTGCGGGCGAAGGCGTAGAAGCCGTCGCTGCGGCCGCTGAGGTCCACGGCCTCGATGAGGCTGCCGTCATCGCGGTACAAGCTCAGCGTGATGGCCCCACCGTCGGTGTCGCGCAGTTGCAGGCCCAGGGCCGAGACGGAGGACGTGAAGCGTGCCGAGATCGCGCCGAAGCCGAACGGATCGCTGCCGTCCGTGTTCTGCGGCCCGATGCCGGTCAGCGCGGCACCGTCGGCGTCACCGTAGTGGTAGGCGCCGAGGTTGGCGCCAGCCGCACCGGCCAGCAGCGTCAGGCCGGCCGTGGGGCTGCCGAAGCTGAGGTCGTCGAACCAGTCTTGCGCGATCGCACCTGGCCTGGGCGCCTTGGCCACGGCCAGTTCCTGGCCGGCGAAGCGCTCGCCAAACAGCACCCCGCCACTGCTCAGCAGGCCATCGATCAGCACGCTGTCGAAGGGCTGGGCAACGAGCTCGCTGAAAGTGACCGTGGTCGTCGCCGTCAGGGCACTGTAGGAAACCTCCTGCGTCGCGCCGGCCCAGGCCTGGCTGAGGGAGAGGCCACCGCACAGCAGGGTGGCCAGGAGTTGACGTTTGAACTTCATGGTTGTCTCCTTGTGCATCAGCGGCCGCCGCCGACGATGGTCACGTTGTCGAAATCGGCGGTGACGACGGCGCCGTTGCTGCCCGAGGACAGCGCCAGGCCGACGTAGAGCGTCGTGCCGGTCACGCTTAGGTTGGTCTTCTCGGCCCAGGTCACGCCGTCGGTGGACGCGGACGAGTACACGGCGTTGCCGCGACGCTGCATGCGCACCCAGACCGGCGGCGTCGAGCTGGCGAAGCCGCTGAGGTTGGAGCGGTTGTTGCCATTGGTCGCGGCGCGGATCTCACCGGTGGACGAATAGCGCGCCGTCCAGGCGTAGACCGGTGCGCCGCTCAAACCATCGGCCGCGACGATGCCGGCGCGGGCCGAGTCGGCGCTGCCGCCCTGATTGACCAGGCGGGCCGTGAAGGTGAAGTCGCCTGTCAGCGCCGTGTACTTGAAATTGAACGTGTAGGGGCTGCCGGAGTTGATGACACCGGCACCCGACAGCGTGTAGGTGCCGGTCTCCTGGACATAAGCCGCCGCCGGCACGGCCACGGTGACGAGCGGACTCAGCACCTGTTCACCGCCGCCGTCGCTGCAGGGTAGCGTCACAGTGCAGGCCGTGCCGGGGATCAAGGGCGGCGGGTTGGGCACCGGCGCCGGGGCCGGAGCGGGGGAAGGCGACGGCGAGGGAGACGGCGACGGGCTGGGCGCGGGCGAGCCGGGCAGCGGCGCCGGTGCCGGGCCTTGCGTCGCGAACAGACCCAGGCGGCCTGCACCGGACGTGGTGCGGATGGCATCGCGCACCGTGTCGGCGCTGCGCAGCGTGTAGGCGTAGGGCGGCACCCAGTTCTGCTTGACGGGCAGACTGTCGCAGCCCTGCAGCTCGACGTCGATGACCGAGGTCATCGCCTTGCCGTCGTCGCCCTTGTCGCTGATGAAACGATGGCCGCTGCTGCGGAAACTGATCGCATCCTTGCCACCTGCCAGCTTGCCGCAGACCTCCCTCGGCTTGAGCCCGGTGAACTCGTAGAAGTTGTTCTCCGAGATCACGTCGGACTGGTAGCGGACGTCCAGGCCCGAGCCGAACTTCCTGTCGCTGTCGCTGGTCGTCGTGCTGCCCGCGACGAGGTTGTTGTACATGTGCAGCTGGCCGAAGCGCACCAGCGGCAGACGGCTGTAGGCGTGGTCCCACCAGTTGCCCGTCAACGTGACGTGCAGCCGGCCGGCGTCGCTCCAGGCCCGGCCGGAGTCACCGTTGCCGACCAAGCTGTTCTTGTGGTGCTTGGTGAAGATGCTGTTTGACACGGTGACGTAGTCGCTGCCGCGAACGATGTCCAGCGCGCCATCGTGGCGGGTGTCGCTCGCCAGCGATTCCGGCGTGTCGCCGTCGCTGATGGTCACGTGGTCGAACCAGATCTGCTGGCCGCGCGTGATGGTCACGCCGTCCATGTAGGCGTTGTCGCTGTCCTCAGGATTCACGTCCCAGGGCGTGTCGATGGCAAGGTTGCGCACGATGATGTTGCGCGTCCAGGTCGGATACAGCTCAGGGTCCTTGCCGGCCGCCACCCAGGCCTTGAAGTCGGCCTCCGGGCTGCCGCCGGGCGTCAGCGCGGCCTCGATGCCGATCAGGATCTGCGTGCCGGTGATGCGCGCCGGGCGGCCGTTGCTGTCGTTGATACCGACCAGCGTGGTGTTCGACGGGATGGAGAAGGAGCCGCCGTTCTTCTGGTCCAAAAAGCCGGTGTACTCCTCGAACACCGTGTTGTTGTCGCGCCAGCGGAAGTCGATGTGGCCGACGATGCGGATGATCTTGGGCTGGTTCTTAGCTTCCCGCAGCGCGGCGAGCAGCTGCTCCTTGTTGAAGACGGTGTAGACGCGGTCGGCCGCAGCCGATGCGCCGCCGGTGACGAGCACCTTGCCGGCGCGCGACCTGCCGTGCCAGCCGATATCCGGCGCGGTCTCGCGCTCGAAGCTCAGCACGCCGTTGGTGGGGTCGACGGTGGCGAACTGCCAGGCCGGCAGTTGCGGCGCGGCGCGGTAGTTGTTCGGGTTGTGCAGGCCACCGATGGTGGTCGGCGCGGCATAGGTGCGGGTGCCCACGTCGAACAGCAGCGGGGCCGTGGTGTCGGTCAGGCTGACGGCGTCGATGACGGGGACGGGCGCCGGCGTGATCGGCCGCGGGTCGCGCGCAGCCTGGATCCTGGCCGTCACGGTATCCGCTGCAACTGTGCCGCTGGCGTCGGCGCGGCTGGCCGTGGTCTGCTCGCTGGACTGGATGGTGGCGAAGTCGGCGGTGCTGTCCTGGCCGCCACCGCAGGCCAGCAGGCCGAGCGAGATGGACGAAGCCAGCAGGCCGCGCCTGGGCATTCTTGAGGTCATGGCATGTCTCCGGGCGCGCCTTGGCGACGCGCGATTTGTGTGTAGGTATGCCGCCCCTTCGCGAGGCCCTGCCTCCCGGGCAGGCGCGAGCCGCCCGGCCCCCGATCCGTCAGGGGTCGGGCGCGCAGCGCTTCAGCAGTCGGGGACGGGGCATCGGCGGCAGGCCGAAGGGGCACTGGTCGCCCGCGCGGCACCGGCTCGCTCGGGCGTCAGAAGGCTGAGCGGGCGCAGCAGGCGCACCGCGCTGCGTCGGCTGTCGCAATCCCGGCCACCCGGTGGCGACCGGTCGGTGATTGCGGCTCAGCGAGCAGTTGGAACAGTGTTTCGTTTTTTGATTTTCGGGTCAACGCCGGGCAATCCCGGAGGGCACCGATCCGCGGGGCGGGGCGAACCCGCGGGCAGCGTTGTCGTCCCGCAGGGCACGTCGACCTGCTGGAGGCATGTCGAAAAGATTGACAGCTCGCAGACAGAAATATCCCTTGAAATTCAATTTTCTGTTCTACGACAGTGACTTAAGCGGCATGGCATAACTTGTGCATTGAGGGGTCCGGAATTCCACTTTCAAGAAAGAGACCCGTGCGCAAACTCCTCACCACCCTCGCCAGTGCCGCCGCCCTGATGGCCGTCGGCCCGGCGAATGCCTATCTTCTCTTCACGGGCATCGACACCAACGGCAATCCTGAGGTTCAGGTGGCATCCACGAACTCGTCGGCTGCTGAAGCCAGCTTCAAGAGCAACCTCAGCGGCGTCGGCACCGAGAACTTTGAGTCGCGCAGCGGCTTTGCCCCGCTGACCCTGGACTTCGGCGCTGCTGGCACCGCCACGCTGAATGGCTCGGGCAGCGTCTCGAGCAATGCGGTCGGCGCCTCGAACGGCTTTGGCCGCTACTCGGTGCCGGGTGGCACGAACTACTGGGAAGTCAATGCAGGCGGCAACAGCCCCTTCCAGGTCGATTTCAGCAACGCGCTGGCGGCCTTCGGTTTCTATGGCATCGACATGGGTGACTTTGAAGGCACTCTGAAGCTGCAGCTGTCGAACAACGGCAATGTCGTCGCCACGCTGGACGTCCCCACGGCGGCGGCGAACGTCGCCGACGGCAGCATCCTGTATTTCGGTTTCATCGCCGAAAACGCTGCCGAGGAATTCAACAGCATCCGCTTCCTGTCGACCACGGGCTCGGGCGACGTCTTCGCCTTCGACAGCTTCACGATCGGCACCAAGGAGCAAGTGGTCCGCACGCTGCCCGAACCGACCAGCCTGGCGCTCGTCGCCTCCACGCTGCTGGGTCTGGGTCTTGTGCGTCGTCGCCGCACCTGATCCCCGCCCCTGAGCATCAAGACGGCGGCCTGCGGGCCGCCGTTTTTCATGGGTCTGTCAGCCGCAGGCCGGCGTCGCCGCCCCTGCGTTGACCGTCCGGCGTCGCCTCGGCACGCGTTGCGTTGCCCCCCGGCGGCGCGCCGGGAGCATCTATTCGAGGGATGTCGAAAAGCTTGACAGCCCTGCGACAGAAATATCCCTTGAAAGCTAATTTTTCCTTTACCAACAATCACTTAAACACCCTGGCACGGATGGTGCTCCAGCGTGCCTCGGACATATCAACTTCAAGAAGGACACCGATGAGCAAGCTCCTCTCCTCCATCGCCTGCGCCGCCGCCCTGATGGCAGCCGGCCATGCAAACGCCTATCTCGTCTTCACCGGCATCGACAACAACGGCAATGCCGGTGCTCAGGTGGCGTCCACGAACTCCACGGCTGCTGAGAACAGCTTCAAGAGCAACCTCACCGGCGTCGGCACCGAGAACTTCGAGTCGCGCTCGGGCGCTGCCCCGCTGTCCCTGGACTTCGGCGCCGCCGGCACCGCCACGCTGATCGGCGCTGGCTCCGTGCAAACGAATGGCGTTGGCGCGACGAACGGTGCTGGCCGCTACTCCGTGCCGGGTGGCTCGCGCTACTGGGAAGTGTCCGCGGGCGGCAACAACCCCTTCCAAGTGGACTTCAGCAATGCCCTGGCCGCCTTCGGCTTCTACGGCATCGACCTGGGCGACTTCGGCGGCACGCTGAAGCTGGAACTGTCGAACAACGGCTCCGTGGTGTCCACGCTGGACGTTCCCACGGCTGCACTGTCCGTCGCCGATGGCAGCATCCTGTACTTCGGCCTCATCGCCGAAAACGCCGCCGAGGAATTCAACAGCATCCGCTTCCTTTCGACGGTCGGCACGGGCGACATCTTCGCCTTCGACAGCTTCACGATCGGCACCAAGGAACAAGTGGTTCGCACGCTGCCCGAGCCGACCAGCCTGGCGCTCGTCGCCTCCACGCTTCTGGGTCTGGGTCTCGTGCGTCGTCGCCGCAGCTGATCCACACTTTTGAGCGCCAATGCGGCGGCCTGCGGGCCGCCGTTTTTCTTTGGCGGCGGCAAGCGGATGTACAAGAAGCGAATCAAAGTCATTTCAGGTCAACGACCTAGACGACTTCTCCCTACCGCGGGGAGCACCCGTGGCCGATGGCCGCTTCTTTGCCGGCGCAGGCATGTGGCCGGGTGTCGCGGGACGCGGCATCCTTTGCACCCAACGCGTCGGCCTGCACCCCATCGTCTGGAATGGCCTCGCCCCCCGCGTGCAACCTGGGCCCGTGTGCGAGATTGAACGGGCTCGTGATCACCTCAAGCTGTCCCTTGACTCACAGAACGGCGCCATGCCGCCATAGCGCCATAGCGCCGTACGGCCGGAGCATGGATCGCGACCACAGGGTGGCAGCGCGTGTCGCCCGAAGATCCGGCGTGGTTCTTCAGCCCGGTGCGTGCGCACGACCAGGCCGCTAGAGAATGCCGCTTGTCGTCAGCCGCCGGCCGGCGGCGCCTGCAAAACCCGGATCCTCTGGCCGCCGAAGTCCACCACTTGGCCGGCCCGGATCTTGGCCGTCTTGCGCAGTTCGACCTGACCGTCAACCTTCACCTCACCGGCCGCGACAGCCAGGCGCGCCCGGCCGCCACTCTCGGCCAGGCCCATGGCCTTGAGCAGTTTGTCGAGCTCGATGAACTCGCCGCGCAGCGTCAGTTCAAGCATGACGCGCCTTTTGTGCCGCCTCGCGGATGGCAGTCAGGGTGCTGCGCGAGGTGCTGACGTCACTGGACAGGCGCAGATGCAGCAGCGCCGGCCGGCCGGCCGCGATCGCCGCTTCCAGCGCCGGCCCGACCTCCGTCGTGCTTTCCGCCTTGAAGGCCGCGAAACCAAAGGCTTCGGCCAGCTTGGCAAAGTCGGGATTGAAGAGATCGCTGCCCGACACGCGGCCTGGGTACTCGCGCTCCTGGTGCATGCGGATGGTGCCGTAGGTGCCGTTGTCGACGACGATGACCAGCAGCTTCTTCGCACCGTAGCCGGTGGCCGTGGCCAGCTCCTGCCCCGTCATCAGGAAGTCGCCATCACCCGCGATGTTGACGACCCAGCGCTCGTCTTGAAGCAGCGCCGCGGCGACCGCAGCCGGCACGCCATAGCCCATTGCACCCGAGGTGGGGGCGAGCTGGCTGCGACCTTCACGATGCAGCGTCGTGTAGCGGTGGAAACGGTGCAGCCAGCCGCTGTAGTTGCCGGCACCGTTCGTGAAGATGGTGCCTGCGGGCAGCTTGGCATCGATGAGGCGGATGACCTCGGCCATGTCCAGCGGGCTGACCGATGTGGGCACGAGGTTGGCCTCGTAGTCGGCGTGGGCGGCATCGGCCCAGGCGCGCCAGGCGATGTCCGCCGGTGGCGCGAGCGTGGCCAGCGCGGGCGCGGCCGCACTCATGCTGGCGTTGATCAGCAGCTCGGCCGTGTAGACGCGACCCAGCTCCTCCGGACCGGCATGGATGTGGACGAGCTGCTGCGCCGGACGCGGCGCCTGCAGCAGCGTGTAGCCGCCGGTCGTCATCTCACCCAGGCGCGGACCGACAGCGATGATGAGGTCGGCGGCCTTGACGCGGGCGGCCAGCTTGGGATTGATGCCGATGCCCACGTCGCCGGCATACAGCGGGTGGCGGTTGTCGAACAAGTCTTGGAAGCGGAAGGCGCAGCCCACCGGCAGATGCCAGGCCTCGGCAAAGGCCTGCAGCGCCGCCGTTGACTCGGGCGTCCAGCCACCGCCGCCGGCGATGACGAGGGGCTGCTTCGCCGCCAGCAGTCGCTCGCGCAGCTCGGCCAGCGCCGCGGGCGTCGGCGCGGCTTCGGCCGACCGCACCGGAGGCAGCACCGGCGCGGTGATGGGCTTCGTCAGCATGTCCTCCGGCAACACCAGCACGACCGGCCCAGGACGGCCCTGCGTGGCCGTGTGGAAGGCGCGCGCGACGTACTCAGGCAGGCGCTCGGCATCGTGCACCTCTCCCACCCACTTGGCCATGCCCAAGGTGCCGGGGCCGAACATCTGGCGGTAGTCCACCTCCTGGAAGGCCTCGCGGTCGCGCTGGTCGCTGGCGACCTGGCCGATGAAGAGGATCATCGGCGTGGAATCCTGGAAGGCCGTGTGCAGGCCGATGCTGGCGTTCGTCGCGCCCGGCCCGCGGGTCACGAAGCAGATGCCGGGGCGCCCGCTCAACTTGCCCTGGGCCTCGGCCATGAAGGCCGCGCCACCTTCCTGACGACAGGCAACGAAGCGGATCCTGTCGGCATGCTCGTGGAACCCATCGAGCACCGCAAGGTAGCTCTCGCCCGGCACCCCGAAGGCGGTGTCGATGCCCTGGGCGATCAAGGCCTCGACCAATGCGTGGCCGGCGAGGCGGGCGACTTCAGGTTGTCTAGTCATCCGCAGACTTTAGCCGGCGGCGCGCCCGGCAACGCGGCCCCGCCGATGCCATTCGACGAGGCGGCCATGAGAAAAGGTGCGGGCGCCTAGGGCTCCACGGCCTCTTCCCGCGCGCTGGCGAACAGGTCCCAGGCCGCCATGAACATCGCTGCGATCGCCGGACCGATGACGAAGCCGTTGATGCCGAAGACCGCCATGCCGCCGATGGTGGAGATCAGCACCAGGTAGTCGGGCATCTGGGTGTCCTTGCCCACCAGGATGGGGCGCAGCACGTTGTCCACGAGGCCGATCACCAGCACGCCGTAGACGATCAGCGCCACCCCCTGCCAGATGGCGCCGGTGACGAGGAAGTAGATGGCGACCGGCAGCCAGATCAGGCCGGCGCCAATCGCCGGCAGCAGCGACAGAAACGCCATCAGCACCGCCCACAGCAGCGCGCCCTTGATGCCAAAGAACCAGAACGCAAGGCCACCCAGGGCCCCCTGCGTGGCCGCCACCAGGATGTTGCCCTTGACGGTCGCGCGGATCACGGTGATGAACTTGGTGGCCAGATGCTTGCGGTGCTCCGGGGCCAGCGGCACCGCGGCGCGGATGCGACGACTCAGCTGCGTGCCGTCGCGCAGCAGGAAGAACGCGAGATAGAGCATCACGAAGAAGCCGATGACAACGTCCAGCGCGTTCTGACCCATGCTGTAGACGTGAGTCGCGATCATCTGGCTGCCGCGCGCGATGCCATCGGCGATGCGCGTCTGCAGTTCCTTGAAGTCCGTCAGCCCGAAATGCTCCAGCAGGTCATGCGCCCAAGCCGGCAGCACGGCGATGACCTGCTCGAAGTAGCGGGCGAAGTTGGTCTCGCCCGACTGCATGCGCTGGTACAGCGCGGCGCCCTCCTTCACCAGCGTGCCCGTCAGCAGGAGCAGCGGCAGCACGACCATCAGCACCACCAGCAACAGCGTCGCCAGCGCGGCCAGCGTGCGCCGCTGCTTCCAGCGGCGCAGCAGGCGGTTGTAGACCGGCATGAAGACGATGGCGATCACCGTGCCCCAGAACACCGCGCCACCGAAGGGCAGCAGGATCCATACGAAGGCCAGGCTGACCGCGACCAGCAGCGCCAGGAAGGCGTTGTTCTCCAGGGCAGGCGAGGTGACGTAGCTCTTGAATCTCATAGGGGCGCACGACGGGCTGGCCCAAGGATGGGCGATCCCCTCCTCCTCCGACCTGGGTAGGACACGTGGCCGACCCGGGTCGGGCTCTCCCGCCCGCAGGCCGGCCTTGGTGCCGCCGATGGTAACGACCGGCGCGCGCCGGTCGCACGGTCAGGCCGCCGCAGCGGCGAGAGTCCGCCGTGTCAGGCCCAGGCCCACCAGGCCGGCCGACGCAATGCCCATCATCAGCGCCGCCGCCGAGCCGGCGAACACGCCCCGCGGCATGCCGTGGTCCAGGATGGCGCCGAACACCGGCGCGGCCAGGGCGAAGCCGATGTCCAGGCCGGAATACACCGTGCCGTAGACCCGCCCCGTAGCACCGGGGGGCGCCGCGCGCTTGATCAGCATGTCGCGCGACGGCCCGGCCAGACCGGTGCCAAAACCGGCCAGCGCTGCCACGGTGGCCGCAATGCCGCCCGGCAGCCAGCCCGTGGCCGTGAGCAGCAGCAGCGCCGCGGCAAAGGCCATGGCCCAGGCGATGGTGCGCTCCAGTCGCTCGGCCCTGGCAACCAGGAAGCCACCGCAGACCATGCCAGCCGCGCCAGCCAGCATGTAGCCGGTCACGACATACGCCGTCTGCGCCAGCGGCAGGTCGTAGATCTGATGCAGAGCCGGGCTGGCAAAACTCTGGATGGCCGACAGTGCCGCCGTGGTCCAGAAGAAGAAGGAGAAACACAGCCACACAGAGGGCAGCCTAAGGAAGGCCATCGGATGCTCGGCCTGGGCACCGGCGGCCGGCTTGGCATGGCCCCAGGACCCCTGGCGGTCGTCGATGGCCGAGCGTTGCCAGAACAGCAGGCCCATCACGGCCAGCGCGACCAGCGCGGTGCCAACATAGGCGAAACGCCAGTTGCCGGTGGCCTCCGCGATACCGATGGAGAACACCGGCGCGAAGGCCCAGCCCAGATTGCCGCTGATGCCATGCACGGAGAACGCATGCCCCAGGCGCGGCTGCGAGACGCGCTTGTTCAAGATGGTGAAGTCTGCCGGGTGGAAAGGCGCATTGCCCACGCCCGCCAGTGCCGCGGCCAGCATCAGCCCGCCGAAGCCCTGGGCCAGGCCGGCCGCCACCGACGCAAGGAAGAAGCTCCCCATCGCCGCGAACAGCACCGGTCGCGCGCCGATGCGGTCCACGATGAAGCCCGATAGGGCCTGCCCCGCGCCCGAGATGACGAAGAAGGTCGTCACCAGCAGGCCCAGCTCCGAGTAGCTCAGGCCGAAGGCCTGGATGAACGCCGGGAACAGCGGCGGCAGCAGCATGTGGAAGAAATGCGAGCTGCCGTGGGCGACGCCGATGGTGGAGATCGTCGCGATGTCGCGCCGGCGTTGGTGGCCGGCATCGAGCGTGGAAGCAAGTGCAGTGTTCATCGGCCCCATTCTTGTGAGATACGGGTCGGCGCGGTTACGATGGTCCGTCAAGTTCTATTGAAATCCCGCCATGACCGGCCGCCGCAGTTTCCCCGCCCTCTCGCCCGAGCGCTTCGCGCCCACGCACGAGCGCCCGCTGCGGGCCAAGTCGCGCGTGCTGGAGCACCTGGCCGACATCCAGCCCCACCGCCACGACTGGGCCCAACTGGTCTTCTCGATGACCGGCGCCGTGCGCGTCAACACCGAGGTGTCGACCTACATCGTGCCGCCGTCGCGCGCGGTCTGGATTCCGCCTGGCATCGTCCACGCCGTAACGGCCATCGAGCAGTGCGACCTGCGCACCCTGTACCTGGGCCCCTCGCTGCTGGCCGGGGACGCCTGGCAGGTGGGGCGGGTGCTGGAGGTGTCGCCGCTGCTGCGGGAGCTGGTGCTGGCCCTGCCCGCCCTGCCCGACCCCGCGCCGCAAGAGAACACCGAGGATGCCGAGCGCCGGCGCGGCATCGAGGCCCTCATCCTGATGGAACTGCAACGCGCCCGTCCGCTGGCGCTGGGCGTGGCCCTGCCGCAGGACGCGCGTCTGCGCAAGCTGTGCGAGGCCATGCTGCGCGAACCCGGCCGCCAGGCCGGCTTGGAGGAATGGGCAGCCGAGGCCGGCGCCAGCCCGCGCACGCTGAGCCGGCTGTTCCGCGAGCAACTGGGCACCAGCTTCGCGCAATGGCGCTCGCAGCTGCTGCTGGCCCATGCGCTGACCCTGGCGGCCCGGGGGCGGCCGATGAGCCATATCGCGTCGGAGCTGGGCTATGCCAGCGCCAGCGCCTTCACGGCCATGGTCACACGCACCGTCGGCATGCCACCGAGCCGGTTCTTCGAGCGAGCCTGAGACGGCGGAGCCGGCTCCGCGTCACGCCGGGTTACGCCCCTTACGACATCGCACTCAGCAGCTCCTACGCGCACGCCGGCGTCGTGCGCCGTAGGATCGACCGCAACAACGACAACCCGGAGGCTCACCATGCAGCGTCGCCACCTGACCCTTGGCCTGGCCAGCACCTTGCTGGCAGGCCTGACCCTGCCCACCCGTGCGGAGGACGACGGTGAGTTCGTCATCCTGCAGGCTCGCTACGGCACCGAGAGCAAACAGGTGGACGTGACTGGCCGGCTGCGCGAGCTGGCGCGCCGTGACCGGCGCTTCAAGCTGACGAATGATCTGTTTGGCGTCGACCCGGACCCTGGCCGCAAGAAGACACTGCGCATCTTTGCGCGCGACCGCCAGGGCCGGGAGCGCCAGTTCGACTACCGCGAGTACGACTGGGTGGATGGCGCCCAGTTCATCGGCTGGGGCCGCGGCGACTGGGGTGACCCGGCGGACTCGAGAGGCTGGCGTGGCGAGCGCAATGACCCACGCAACGACCGCCGCGACGAAGGCGAATTCACCATCCTCTACGCCACCTATGGCACGGACCGCCGCGAGGCGGACGTGACCGACCGCCTGCGCGAGCTGGCTCGGCGCGACGAACGCTTCCGCCTGACTAACGAGAGTTTCGGCGGCATCGACCCCGACCCCGGCCAGACCAAGCGGCTGCGCATCGTCGCCCGCGACCGCGCCGGCCAGCAGCGCAGCTTCGAGTACCGCGAATACCAGACGGTGGACGGTGGCCAGTTCATCGGCTGGGGCCGAGGCGACTGGGGCGGCAACGGCAACGGCTGGGGCCCGCAGCGGCCGGGCAGCGGGCGCCTGGCCATTGACAGCGCCAGCTATGGCGGCGATGGCCGTTGGGTGGACGTGACCCAGGCCGTGCGCGCCCAAGTGCGCGGCGAGCGCCTCGACATCGAGGTGCGCAACGAGCTGTTCGGCGTCGACCCCGCCCCCGGCCAGCGCAAGACGCTGAGCGTGACCTACCGCTGGGGCAACGAGCCGACGAACACCGTGCGCGTCAGGGAGGGCGACGCGATACGCCTGCCCTGAGGCGGGCAAGACCCCGGGACGCCGGCCCGACTGCCGGCGGACGGACAATGTCGCCGTGTTTCCCGAGATCGACCCCATGGACACCCAGCTGTTCGACTACACCAGGCAGGATGCCGCCGGCACCTGCTCCACGGCCCACGCCTGGGCCCGGACGCCCGCGCCGCTCACCCCGTCCGAGCGCAACGCGCTGGCGGAGCGCGCCAGGGGCCTGTTGACGCGACACAACGCGGTACTCGTCGCCCACTATTACGTGGACGGCGCGCTGCAGGATCTGGCGCTGGAGACCGGCGGCATCGTGTCCGATTCGCTGGAGATGGCCCGCTTCGGGCGCGACCATGCCGCGCAGACGCTCGTCGTCGCCGGTGTGCGCTTCATGGGCGAGACGGCCAAGATCCTCAGCCCCGAGAAGCGCGTCCTGATGCCCGACCTGGAGGCCACCTGTTCGCTGGACCTGGGCTGCCCGGCCGACGACTTCGCGGCCTTCTGCGACGCCCACCCGGACCGCCAGGTCGTCGTCTATGCCAACACCAGCGCCGCCGTGAAGGCCCGCGCAGACTGGATGGTGACCAGTTCCTGCGCGCTGGAGATCGTGGCCGACCTGCATGCCAAGGGCCAGAAGATCCTGTGGGCACCCGACCGCCACCTGGGCCGCTACATCCAGGAGCAGACCGGGGCCGACATGCTGATGTGGAACGGCGCCTGCATCGTGCACGACGAGTTCAAGGGCCTGGAGCTGGAGCTGCTGCGCAAGGAGCATCCGGGCGCGCAGATCCTGGTGCACCCCGAATCGCCCAAGAGCGTCGTCGAGCAGGCCGACGTCGTCGGCTCGACATCGGCGCTGATCAAGGCCGTCGTCGAGGGCAAGGCCCCAAGCTACATCGTCGCAACCGACAACGGCATCCTGCATCGCATGCGCCAGCTGGCGCCAGGCAAGACGCTCATCGAGGCGCCAACGGCCGGCAACAGCGCGACGTGCAAGAGCTGCGCGCATTGCCCCTGGATGGCCATGAACGGCCTGGCCAATCTGGTGGACTGCCTGGAAAGCGGCCAGCCTGAGATCCATGTCGACGAGGCGATTCGCGTGAAGGCCCAGGGTTGCATCACGCGCATGCTGGATTTCGTTGCTGCGAGAAAGAAGCCCGCAACCGGGCCTGTCGCGGGGCTGGTTCCGGGCATCGGGGCCGCCTGAAAAGGCTATAAATCCGGCATCCCCTCAGGAAAGCCCGCCATGAATGCCGACTTCAGCTCCCTCTACAACCACCACGAGCGCGAGGTCTTCGCGGCGGTGCTGGAAGCCTCCAAGGACTTTCCCGACATCGCCGCCAGCAACGACCTGCTGTGCGACGTGGCCTGCGTGGCGCTGAACCGCCTGCCCCCGCGCTACATCCGCCACGCGGTGGACTTCAGCTTCTACCTGACCCAGCACGAACGCGTGGAGATCGACAACGCCATCGTCGAGGCGGTCGGCTATGCCTTCAACTTCGTGCAGGCCCGCACGACGCTGAGGGCCCGCAAGTAAGGCCGCCCGGCCCGCCCGGCCTGGCGGAGGGCCTACACGCCCCGATTCAGCGCCGCCGCCGCTCGCTGATCAGCACTGTCGGGAAACTCACCGGTAGCGTCTGCGGGTAGTCGCGGCTGTAGTGCAGGCCGCGGCTTTCGTGGCGCATCAGCGCCGAACGCACGATGAGCTCGGCGCAATCCACCAGGTTGCGCAACTCCAGCAAGTCGCGCGTGACGCGGAAGTTGGCGTAGTAGTCGTCGATCTCGCTGCGCAGCAGTGCGATACGGTGCAAGGCCCGCTCCAGGCGCTTGGTGGTGCGCACGATGCCCACGTAGTTCCACATCAGCAGGCGCAACTCGTCCCAGTTGTGGGCGATCACGACCTGCTCGTCGGCGTCCTCGACCTGGCTCTCGTCCCAGGCCGGCAGCGGCGCCGGCTCCTGCGCGGCATGACCGAGGATGTCGGCCGCGCAGGTCTGGCCGAGCACCACGCATTCCAGCAACGAGTTGCTGGCCAGGCGGTTGGCACCGTGCAGACCGGTGTAGCCGGTCTCTCCGACAGCGTAGAGGCCGGGCAGGTCGCAGCGCCCGGCCAGGTCCGTCACCGCACCACCGCAGGTGAAGTGCACGGCGGGCACGACGGGAATGGGCTGCTTGGCGATGTCGATGCCGAGCTTGAGGCAACGGGCATGGATGGTCGGGAAATGCTCGATGAGGAATGCCTCGCCCAGGTGTGTGGCATCCAGCCACACGTGATCCAGGCCGTGCTTCTTCATCTCGAAGTCGATGGCGCGGGCCACGATGTCGCGCGGCGCGAGCTCCATGCGCTCGTCATGGGCGGCCATGAAGCGGGTGCCATCCGGCAACTTGAGATGGCCGCCCTCGCCGCGCAGTGCCTCGGTGATGAGGAAGCTGCGCTCCTGCGGGTGGTAGAGGCAGGTCGGGTGGAACTGGATGAACTCCATGTTCGCGACCCGGCAGCCGGCCCGCCACGCCATGGCAATGCCGTCGCCCGTGGAGGTGTCGGGATTGGTCGTGTAGCGGTAGACCTTGCCCGCGCCGCCGGTGGCGAGCACGACCGCACGCGCCGCCAGCGTCTCGACGCGTTGGGCGTCGATGTCCAGCGCATAGACGCCGTAGACGCGCGGCACGCCCTTGTCGACATCCTCGCGCTGCACATGGCGCGACGTGATCAGGTCCAGCGCCATCCAGCGCTCGCGCAGCGTGATGTTGGGGTGCCTGCGGGCGACGGCCAGCAGTTGATCGTGGATGGCCTTCCCGGTCGCGTCGGCCGCGTGGGCGATGCGACGCACCGCGTGCCCCCCCTCGCGCGTGAGGTGCAGGCCCATGGGGCCGCTGTCGTCGGGCGTGAAGGGCACGCCCTGCTCGACCAGCCAGCCCACCGCGGCGGCGCTGCGCTCGGCAATGAAGCGGGCCGTGGCTTCGTCGACGAGGCCGGCGCCGGCGTCCTGCGTGTCGCGCACATGGCTCTCGATGCTGTCATCGCTGCCCAGCACGCCGACGATGCCCCCCTGGGCCCAGGCCGTGGCCGCTTCGGTCAGCTCGCGCTTGGCGAGGATGACGACGGGCACGGTGTCGGCCAGGTGCAGGGCCACGGTGAGGCCGGCGAGGCCGGCGCCGATGACGACGACGGGAGAGTCTGATGGGGCAGCTGTCATGGCCCGGCATTGTCCCGCAGGGCTGCCATCCCTTGGGCAGCGTGAGGATTGCCAAAACATGCAGCCTGACTACGTGGTGCCTGGCCTATGCTGAGTGGCTGTCAAAGAACGATATGCAGGGAGGCAGCTTGAGAACACGGAAACGCTGGACC
Source organism: Roseateles sp. (assembly GCF_036404855.1). Lineage (GTDB taxonomy): Bacteria > Pseudomonadota > Gammaproteobacteria > Burkholderiales > Burkholderiaceae_C > Pelomonas. The sequence continues at coordinate 4,478 of NZ_DASWYS010000311.1, read as the reverse complement.
GGCGTCATCGGCGGCCTGCTGATGGGTGTGGGCATCGCGCACGCGGCGCCGCCCCCGGCCGAGGTCTTCTTCAAGGACCCGGCCATCGTCGAGGCGGTGCTGTCGCCGTCGGGCCGCAAGCTTGCCGTGCGCAGCGCCTTCGACGGCGACCGCATCGGTCTGGGGGTGCTCGACCTGAGCCCTGGCGGCAAGCCGTTGCGCACTGCCCAGTTCAAGGACGGCGACATCTCGCGGGTCCACTGGGTCAACGACGATCGCCTGGTCTTCAGCGTCGTCGACTTCTCCGAGGGCAGCGGCCGACCCAACGGCGCGCCGGGGCTGTTTGCCATCAATCCCGATGGCAGCCAGATCCGCCAGCTAGTGCGCCGCCTGGGGCGACCGATCCTCGCCGATGTCCGCAGCCGCAACGACCGCCAGCTGGACTGGAACCACCGCCTGCTGACCGTGCCGCGGCCGCAGCCGGGCGCTGTCAATGAAGAGGTGTTGATCGTCCACTTCAGCACCGACGAGCAACGCCTGGAGACGCCGCTCTGGCTGAACACCCGCACCGGTCGCACGAGGTCGACCGGCGTGGACGCCCCACCCAACACGGTGGGATGGATCGCCGACAGTCGCGGCGAGTTGCGCGTCGCACTGACGCAGCGCGAGGGCCGCCGGGCCGCGCTGTGGCGGGGACCCGGCGCGCAGGACTGGCAGCCGCTGTATGAGAGCGGTCTGCTGAACGCGCCGTTCGGGGTGCACGCCGTCGATGATGCCGGCCAGCTCTACGTGACGCGCACCCAGGGCGCTGCGGGCGAGACGGTGCTGAGCCTGTATGACTTTGGAGCCCGGGCGCCAGCCAAGAAGCCCCTGGTCATCGTGCCGGGCTTCGACTTCAGTGGCAGCGTCCTCAACGACACCGCCGGCGCCGCCCTGGGCGTGCGCGTCGTCACCGACGGCGAGACCACCGTGTGGCGCAACGCCACCATGCAGGCGCTGCAGGCGCAGGTCGACGAGCGCCTGCCGGGGCGCATCAACAGCATCAGCTGCCGGCGCTGCGCCCAGCCCGACATGGTGGCGCTCGTGCGCTCCTACAGCGACCAGGAGCCGGGGACGTACTGGCTCTACCAGGCCCAGCCGCCCGACGGCGAGGCGAACTGGCGTCCGGTGGGACGCGTGCGCAACGACGTCAAGCCGTCCGAGATGGCGCTGATGGAACTGCAACGCATCAAGGCCCGCGATGGCCGCGATCTGCCCGTCTGGATCACGAAGCACGCCACCGCGAGCCCGCTGCCGGCCGTCGTCCTCGTCCACGGTGGCCCGTGGGTGCGTGGCAATGTCTGGGGTTGGCGCGGCATGGCCCAGTTCCTCGCTTCGCGCGGCTACGTGGTCATCGAGCCCGAGTTCCGCGGCAGCACGGGATACGGCCATGCGCACTTCAAGGCCGGCTTCAAGCAATGGGGTCGGGCCATGCAGGACGACGTGGCTGACGCACTGCGCTGGGCGCAGCAACAGGGCATCGCGAGCGGCAAGGCCTGCATTGCAGGCGCCAGCTACGGCGGTTACAGCACGCTGATGGGACTGGTCAAAGACCCCGAGCTGTACCGCTGCGGCGTCGCCTGGGTCGCTGTGACCGACCTCGAACTGCTGGTGCGTGGCTCCTGGTGGGTCAGCGACGACACGAGCTCCGCGGCTCGACAGTTCACCATTCCGGAGATGATCGGCGACGCGGACAAGGACGCAGCCCTGCTCGTGGCCAATTCACCTGTGCGCCAGGCCGCCGCCATCAAGGCGCCGGTGCTGCTGGCCTTCGGGGAGGACGACCTGCGTGTGCCCCTGGCCCACGGCGAGCGCATGCGCAAGGCCTTGCGCGAGGCGGGCAACGAGCCCGTCTGGGTAACCTATCCCGGCGAAGGCCATGGCTTTGCCGTGCTGAAGAATCGCATCGACTTCGCCCAGCGCCTGGAGGCCTTCCTGGGCCAGCACCTTCAGCCCTGAAACCCATTGCCGTGGCGCCGCCAGTCCGGCGGCTTCCACAGATGGGCCAGCCGCATGCCCCAGGTGCTCTCCCGGGCCATGTCGCGGAACATCGCACGCCATTCGTGCGCGTTCAGCCAGAACAGGTTGTGCGTGGGAAACGGGTGCTCCAGCCCGTAGTCCACCGGCTCCTCCTCCGGCACGAAACTGCCGAAGAGGCGGTCGAAGATGATGAGCATGCCGCCGAAGTTCTTGTCGATGTACTGCGGATTGCGGCCATGGTGGACGCGGTGGTGCGACGGCGTGTTGAAGATGTACTCGAACCAGGCCGGCATCTTGTCGACCCAGGTGGTGTGCACGAAGAACTGGTAGCCGAGGTTGAGCGACAGCGCGAACAACACCCAGCGCGGCTCGAAACCCAGCCACACCGCCGGCAGGTAGAACAGCCAGTTGCCAGCGATGGGATAGAACCAGCTCTGGCGCAGCGCCGTGCCGAAGTTCATCTTCTCGGAGCCGTGGTGCACGACGTGGGCACACCAGAACCAGCGGATGCGGTGGCTGCCGCGGTGGAAGCCGTAGTAAAGCAGCTCGACGAGCAGGAACAGGCCCACAAAGCGCCAGGGCGTCACGTCGATGGTGAACAGTCGATGGTCATAGACCCAGCCCATGGCCGGCAGCACGAGCACCACCAGCAGGAGCAAATCGACCAGCAGGTAGCTGCCACCGCTGTTCAGGCTGTCGAAGGTGTCGCGGAACTCGAACACGCCTGTCTTGCGGAAGCGCCAGGCCTCCATCGCGATGAAGACGGCAAAGACGGGCGACAGCATGACCAGCGTCAGGTCGCGCCAGTCGCCGTGGCGGTGGTAGAGGTCGAGCAGCCAGTCCATCCTCGCATGATGCACTTCGGCGCCGTGCCGGCCTGCCGCGCCGACCCCAGGGTTTTCGACAGATTGCCACCGCGCTGGGGTGATCCCGCACAACCCGGCCGACAGGTCTGCCGCATGATGTGCCCCCCATGGTTGACGAAGCGCCCGCGATCACCCCGCCCCCCGGCGACGTCGTCATTGACGGCATCCCCGCCCATGGCCGACACGCCGGCCGCATCGCCCGCATCGACTGGAGCGGCCTGCGCGAACGGCGCTCCTGGCTCTGGCACCGGCTGCACCACAAGCGTTGGCATTACGTGGGCCTGGGCAACGAGCAGCTCTTCATCGGTGTGGCCATCGTGGACGTCGGCTGGCTCTGCACGGCCTTTGCCTACCTCTTCGACCGCCGACGGCGCACCCTGCTGGCCGACTGGAGCCAGGACGGCGTGCCGGGCCTGCAGGCCGGTGTGTCGGATGCGCCGCTGGCCGATGCCCGGGCCTGGTTCCGTGGCCCGCGCGCACGGCTTTCGCTGCAGCACGGTGCGGGTGATCGGCTACACCTTGATGTCGCCACGCCGGCGCTGCGCATGCAAGCCGAGCTGGACTTGGCAGCCATGGCACCGCCCCTGCTGGCCATCGGCCCCATCTCCGGCGGGCTGGCGCACGCGACACAGAAGACCACCGCCCTGCGCATGCGCGGCTGGGCCGAGGCGGGGGGGCAGCGCTTCGGCCTGGACGATGCCTGGGCCTCGGTGGACGCCTCCAACGGCCTGCTCGCCCGGGACACCGCCTGGCGCTGGGCCAGCGCCCACCGCCCTGACGTTGGCTTCAACCTGCAGGAAGGCTATCTGGGCAGCCAGGAGAACCTGCTTTGGCTGGATGGCCGCCCCGTCGCGCTGGGCGCCGCCCGCTTCGAATTCGACGCCGCGCGGCCGCTAACGCCCTGGCGGGTGCACACCGAAGACGGGCTGCTGGACCTCGTCTTCACGCCCGAGGGTGCGCGGGCGGCCGACAAGAACTACGGCTTCGCGGCCAGCCGCTACGTGCAGCCCATCGGCACCTTCGCGGGCACGCTGCGTGCCGGCCCGCACGCCGAGCCGCGAAGCGTGAAAAGTCTGCTCGGCGTGACGGAGGACCACCGCTCGCTGTGGTGATTAGCCCCTACAGTGATCGGCTTCCCGCCCTCACCCACGTGCGACACGATCTGAGCAACCCCAGCCTTCTCGCCGGCGGCATCGCGCTGACGTTGGCGGCCCTTGTGGGTCTCGAGCTGCTGCCGGCGCGCACGATGGACCTGGCCGCGCCAGGCGCTGCCAATGGCCCGTATCTGATCACGGCGGACGGGCGGCAGGAAAGCAGCGCGGTGCAATGGCTGGACGCCGGGCGCCTGCGCCTGCGCTGCAACTACGCCTCGCCCCAGCCCTATCTGGGCTGCGGCCTGACCTTCATACTGACGGACAAGGACCCCACGCGAGGGCGCGACCTGAGCCGCTTCGACACCATCGAGCTCGATCTGGCCTATCAAGGTCCCGCCCCCTTCGTGCGACTGGCCATCCGCAACTTCGACCCCCGCTTCGCCAAGCTGGAAGACGCCAACAGCGCGCGCTTTCACTCGGTCAATCTGAGGCCGCGCGACATCGCCCGGCCGGTGACGGT
>NZ_DASWYS010000310.1:0-2515 GCF_036404855.1 Roseateles sp. | reverse complement strand
AGTTCAAGAAGGACCAGGGGGTGGACCTGTCCAAGGACGTGCTCGCCCTGCAGCGCCTGAAGGAAGCCGCTGAAAAGGCCAAGATCGAACTGTCCAATTCGGCCGCCACCGACATCAACCTGCCTTATGTCACGGCCGACGCGTCGGGTCCCAAGCACCTGAACATCAAGCTCACCCGCGCCAAGCTCGAAAGCCTGGTCGACGAACTGATCGAGCGCACCATCGCGCCCTGCCGCACGGCCATCAAGGATGCCGGCATCAGCGTGTCCGACATCAACGACGTCATTCTGGTCGGTGGCATGACCCGCATGCCCAAGGTGCAGGAGAAGGTCAAGGAGTTCTTCGGCAAGGAGCCGCGCAAGGACGTGAACCCCGACGAAGCCGTGGCCGTGGGCGCCGCCATCCAGGGCCAGGTGCTGTCGGGCGACCGCAAGGATGTGCTGCTGCTGGACGTGACGCCCCTGTCGCTGGGTATTGAGACCCTGGGCGGCGTCATGACCAAGATGATCACCAAGAACACCACGATCCCGACGAAGTTCGCACAGACCTTCTCCACCGCCGACGACAACCAGCCGGCCGTGACGATCAAGGTGTTCCAGGGCGAGCGCGAAATCGCTTCGGGCAACAAGCTGCTCGGCGAATTCAACCTCGAAGGCATTCCGCCGGCAGCACGCGGCACGCCGCAGATCGAAGTGTCGTTCGACATCGACGCCAACGGCATCCTGCACGTAGGCGCCAAGGACAAGGGCACCGGCAAGGAAAACAAGATCACCATCAAGGCGAACTCGGGCCTGTCCGAAGCCGAGATCCAGCAGATGGTGAAGGACGCCGAGATGAACGCGGCCGACGACAAGAAGAAGCTCGAGCTGGTCCAGGCCCGCAACCAGGGCGAAGCCGCCGTGCACAGCGTGAACAAGAGCCTGGCCGAGCACGGCGACAAGCTCGATGCTGCCGAAAAGGACGCGATCACGGCCGCCGTGAAGGATCTCGAAGAAGCCCTCAAAGGCGAGGACAAGGGCGCCATCGACGACAAGACCGCGGCCCTGATGTCCGCCAGCCAGAAGCTCGGCGAGAAGATGTATGCCAACGAGCAGGCCGCTCAGGCAGCGCAGGGAGCGGCGGGTGCCGACACCCAGCAATCCGGCGCCGCGCCCGCCGACGACGACAACGTCGTGGACGCGGAAGTGAAGGAAGTGAAGAAGGGCTGAGCCCGCAGGAACTGCGCACCGGGCGCAGTCCATCGACCGAGCCGCCGTGCTGGAAGCCCGCCAGGCTTTCGCGCGGCGTTCCTGTTCCAACCGGGCTGACGATTCATGTCAAAACGAGACTATTACGAAGTCCTGGGGGTGCCCAAGAACGCCTCCGAGGACGAGATCAAGAAGGCCTATCGCAAGCTGGCGATGAAGTACCACCCCGATCGCAACCAGGGCGATGCGGGGAAGGCGGCGGAGGAACGCTTCAAGGAGGCCAAGGAGGCCTACGAAATGCTCTCGGACGCGCGCAAGCGCTCCGCCTACGACCAGTTCGGCCACGCCGGGGTGGACCCGAACATGCGCGGCCCCGGTGGCCCGGGCGCCGAGGGGTTTGGCGGGTTCGCCGAAGCCTTCGGCGACATCTTTGGCGACATGTTCGGCCAGTCCGGTCGGGGTCGGGCGGGCGGGCGCCAGGTCTATCGCGGCAGCGACCTGAGCTACGCGATGGAAGTCACGCTGGAGGAAGCCGCGCGCGGCAAGGACGCCCAGATTCGTATTCCGTCCTGGGAAAGTTGCGAAACCTGCCACGGCAGCGGCGCCAAGCCCGGCACGAGTGCCAAGACCTGCGGCACCTGCAGCGGCTCCGGCACGGTGCAGATGCGCCAGGGCTTCTTCAGCGTCCAACAGACCTGCCCGCACTGCCGCGGCAGCGGCAAGATCATTCCCGAGCCCTGCAGCACCTGCCAGGGCCAGGGCAAGGTGAAGAAGCAGAAGACGCTGGAAGTGAAGATTCCAGCCGGCATCGACGACGGCATGCGCATCCGCAGCACCGGCAACGGCGAGCCAGGGACCAACGGCGGGCCGCCGGGCGATCTGTACATAGAAATCCGCCTCAAGAAGCACGACATCTTCGAGCGCGACGGCGACGACCTGCACTGCCAGGTGCCGGTGAGCTTCATCACGGCCGCACTGGGCGGTGAGATCGACGTTCCGACACTCGACGGCAAGGCAGCGATCGACATTCCAGAAGGCACCCAGGCCGGCAAACAGTTCCGCCTGCGCGGCAAGGGCATCAAGGGCGTGCGCGCCAGCTACCCCGGCGACCTGTACTGCCATATCGCGGTCGAAACGCCCGTGAAGCTCACCGAGCACCACAGAAAGCTGCTGCGCGAACTGGACGAGTCGCTGAAGAAAGGCGGCTCCAAGCACACGCCGGGCGAGGAGAGCTGGGCCGACAAGCTGCGCGGGTTCTTCGGGGCCTGAGCGCCGGCTTCGTCCGCGCAACGTCTGAAAAGGGCCGGCTCCGCCGGCCTTTTTCATGT
>NZ_DASWYS010000309.1:0-29758 GCF_036404855.1 Roseateles sp. | reverse complement strand
CGAGCCCGGCGGGCTGATGTGGGCGGTGCCCGAACTGCTGCGGATGGCGGCAGAGGATTGGCGCGGCCTGCTGGACGCCGCCGACGTTGCCCGACTGCGAGGCTGGGCCGACGCGCTGCGGCCGGCCGCGCTGGCCATCGTGGAGCCGGTGGCGGCGGCGGATGATCGCCTGTCCCAGCGCGAGACCGAGGTCATCGCGCAGATCGCCGCGGGCGCCAGCAACAAGCACATCGCCCGCGCCCTGGACCTCAGTCCCCATACCGTGAAGCGGCATGTGGCCAACATCCTCGACAAGCTGGGACTGAACTCGCGCGGCGAGGCCGCGGCGTGGTGGAACCGCCGAGATCAGGCCTCGACGAGGCCGGGCACGCTGGCCTGATCCAGAGCGCGGCACAGCTTGGCCCAGGCCGGCTCGTTGAGCAGCGGCCGGACGGCGGCCAGTACCGGCGCCTGGACGGCCGGCGGCAGGCTGCCGATGACGAGGGCGCGCTCGGCCGGCGTCAGCGCCGGGATCATCCAGCGCAGCGTCTCGCTCATCTCGCGTGGGCCGATGCTGGCCAGGATGCGGCCATGGATCTCGTGCAGCTCCGCATCGGTGTAGGCAGCCCACAGCGCCTGGTTGTGGCGGTGTTCCTCCACGCCCATGTGCTCGAAGTTGTGCGCGACGAAGGCCGAGAAACGCCGGTACAGGCGCTGGGCGGCGGCGGCGGTGGGCATGGCGCGCAGCGCCGCGGACTCGGCGCGCAGTGCGGCGATGCTGTCCAGGTGCTCGTCATGCTCGGCTTCGATGGCCGCACTGGCGCCAGCGCGACGGGCCTCGATGGCAGGGTGGACGAACTCGTTCTCCTTGTCGAGGTGGTGGCGGGCCGCGTCCAGCAGCGCGTCCAACTGGGCCAGGCCGGCAGCCAGATCCAGCGGATCATCCACATCCAGGCGGCTCAGCTGCAGCAGCGTGTCGCTCATGAAGAGACGCAGGCCTTTGTGGATGTGGGCGTAGAGGTCGAGGCGCGGGGGGGCGGTGGTCATGGGAGGCTCCGTTGAGCCGGCGTGATGGGCCGGATGCCGAGCAGTGTTCCGGCCGGCGCCGCCCCTGCCATCGCTCGTACGGGCCATGGCCGGCGGGCCACGGCATGACCCCCGTCATGGCTCCTCGGTAATCCTCACATTGGCCCATCGTGGCGATGGCCGGTCCGGGGCCGCTCGGCACAGTGCCGAGCCATGCAACGCCTCGCCCTGCTCCTGCTCAGCACCGCCGCCCTCGCGGCACACGCCGAGCTGCCCGAGCGCCTGAGCCAGACAGGCCTGGGCGGGCCTGGTGTGCGCGCCTTCGAGCCGCGCTTCGCGCTGTGGTCCGATGGTGCGACCAAGCGGCGCTGGATCGCGCTGCCGCCGGGCACCCAGGTAGATGTCAGTCAGCCTGACGCCTGGCGCTTCCCTGTCGGCACGCGGCTGTGGAAGGAATTCAGCGTCGATGGCCGGCCGGTGGAGACGCGTCACTTCCGGCTCGCCGCCGAGGGCCGCTGGGAGGTTGCCAGCTATGTCTGGGACGGCGCCGACGCGGTGCGCGCGCCGGCCCAAGGCCGCCAGCTGACACTCCCCGGCGGGCGGCGCTACGAGGTGCCCTCGGCTGGGGACTGCATGGCCTGCCATGCCGGCGCGCGCAGCCCGGTGCTGGGCTTCGCGGCCCTGCAACTGGGGCCGGCCGTGCCCGCCCTGGTGCAAGAGGGCTTGCTGAAGAACGCCCCCGTGGCCTGGAGCCGGCATGGCCCCGACTTTGCCGCCGCAGACCCCGTCGAGCACGCCGCCCGCGGCTATCTGCACGGCAATTGCGGTCACTGTCATTTCGAGGGCGGCGTGCCCGTTGCGCTGCGCCTGGCGCTGGACGTGGGCCGCACGCCCGCTCCTGTCGATGCCGCCGCCATCCTGAGACGCGCCGGTACCCGCAACCCCTACCAGCAGATGCCGCCCCTGGGCACCCGCGAGGTCGACGCCCAGGGCCTGGCGTTGCTGGCCCATCACTTCAACTCGGAGAACCCCCGTCCATGAAAGCCTTGATCCCCCTTCTTATCCTGTTGGCCGGCACGGCCCAGGCCAGCGACCGCATCGAGCGTGGCCGCTACCTCGTCAACACCAGCGGCTGCGCCGATTGCCACACGCCGATGAAGATGGGCGCCAACGGCCCCGAGCCGGACATGGCACGGCATCTGTCCGGCCATCCGCAGTCCTTTGTGCTCACGGCGCCCGTCTCCCCGCCGGCGGGGCCTTGGGTGGCCGTCATTGCCAACAGCGGCACGGCCTACTCCGGCCCGTGGGGTCTGAGCTTCTCGGCCAACCTGACGCCGGACATGGAAACGGGCTTGGGCCGCTGGAGCGAGGGCGATTTCGTGCAGACCATACGGACGGGCCGCCACCTGGGCCGCGGCCGGCCGGTGCTGCCGCCCATGCCCATCCCCGTCTACAGCCAGATGACCGACGACGACCTCAAGGCCGTCTTCGCCTACCTGCAGTCGCTGGCGCCTATCCGCAACAAGGTGCCCGATCCGATCGCGCCGGTCCAGCGTTGACCCGAACCCCAGGAGAACCGTCATGAAACACTTCAATCCTTCCGCCCACCTGGGCCTGTTCGGCGCCCTCGTCGGCGTGCTCAGCGTCGTCGCCGCCGGCGTGCTGGTCCTGCCCGGCGAGGCCTCCGCCGCTGTCTCGCCCTGCGAGGACAAGGCCGCGTTGCAGCGCCGTCTGGACGACTTCGACGCGCGCTGGAACGCCAGCGACGCTTGGGGCCTGACGGCGCAGTTTGCGATGGACGGCAGCCTGGGTGCCGCTGGCGAGGCCGGCCGCGAGGCCGTCTATCGCGCATTGATCGAGCGGCTGGGTCGCTCGCCCCAGCCCCGCCAGACGCGACTGCTGCGCGCCACGACGGTCGGCCCGGCCTGCCTGGTCGATGTCCAGGTGAAGAGTGGCGAGCGCAGCGAGGCCGGCCTCTTCCTGCTGGCCCAGGCGCGCGAGGGCGGCATCGTCGCGATGCGGTAAGCCAAAAAATGAAGCCCCGCCCGGCGGGAGCCGGTCGGGGCGCAAGAGCGCTTCACGCCGCCCGGGACGCACCCGTGAGGGTGCGTGGGGCTGCGGCGTGCATCACAGCGCAGGCGGCCAGCGGAGCGACACCCGGAGGTGACGCGGGCAGGCCCGGATTTCGTGCTTTCGTGGTCGCGGGCGGGTCGCGTTCCGCCTCGCCAGGGGCCGCAACGTTGCCGGGGGCCGTGCACTGGTGACGGGATGAATCATCGGCGCAGCCGGCCGTGAACGAAGCCACGATCAGCCGGGGCAGGCCCTGCTTTTTCGGCTCAGTGGGTGTGGGCCGGCACCCGGGCGGGCAGCAGCTTCGGCGGCGCGGTCCCGTTGAGCTCGCCCCGGACGCAGACTTGGCGCACTGCGAAGGCCGTGATCCGGGCTCGGCCGGCAGCGTCGCCTGCAGCATGAACTCGTCATCCCAGGTGCTCTGCAACTGAAGGGCTTCGCCGCTGGCCGTCCAGCGCACTTCGGCCGGCTCGTCGATCCGCACGCGTGACGGTCTTGCGAGTGGTGGGGATGCTGGTGGGCAGCGAGCTGGGTGCGGCGCCTTGCATGCGCACGGGATCCTGCCAGGCCGAGAAGTCGCCTCGTACGTGCGCCAGCGCTGCGCTGATGCCCGGCGCCAGCGCGCCCGGCAGGAGCACGGCCAGCAGCCACCATGACTGGCGGCGCGCTTGGACGTGGCGCGGGGCGGGCATGCCTTGGTCCTTGGGGTCGCTGCGCTTGTGCGGTGCCGGCCGGCAGGCCGCGGGATAGCTGAATTGAGGTTGCTCGGCAGGGGCGCTCCGGCCGACACTGCGCCCATGGATGCCCCCGCTGCACCGCCCAAGCCTCTCTTCGGCCGGCTGCTGGCCTGGATGGGCGCCGAGGCGCCCAAGCTGCTGGCCAGCATCGTCGTGCTCGTGCTGGGCTTCTGGATCAAGGACTCGGTGGATTTGGCCATCAAGCAGCGCCAGCTCGACCTGAGCTATACGAAGGAGATGCAGTCGCTTGTGCAGAAGCTCACCGAGGAAGAGGATCTCGGCAAGCTGAAGAACACCGCCGTCGTGCTGGCGTCCTTCGGGGAGCCGGCGCTGCCAGCCTTGCTGATGGAGTTGCGCCGTACCGACTTGCACGCGGTCGCCGCGACGCGCGGCCTGGAGGCCCTGGCCGTGCGCGAGCCCCAGACCTTGTGCCGGCTGCTGCCGCCGCTGCTGCTCAAGCGCAACCAGCACTACGACATCGGAGCCCACCGTACGCTGGTCGGGTTGATCGGCGACAACGGCTGCACCAAGGCGCTGCCGCAACTGCGGCGCTACCGTGACCTCGTCGACGCCGCCGTGGCAGGCAGACCCGAGGCCCTGAAGCGCTGCATCGGCGGCGATATCGGTGCACCGGCCGAGGCCTATCCGATGCTCAAGCAGGCCGTGGACGAGGCCATTGCCAACCTGGAGTGAGCGCCATGAAGACCTTCCTGCTGGCGTTGTTGCTGGGCTGCGCCGCGGCTCGGGCCACCGTCGTCAACTGCCCGCCCGCGGCCAACAGCTTCACGGTGCTGCTCAGCGAGCCCAGCGGCGACGCGCTGCCGGACCGCGCCGCCGTCGAGCGTTTCTTGAACAAGCTCCAGTTCGAGCTGGACCAGACACGCGACGAGCGCTGGATCAACCCTGGTGCGACGCCCGTGGCGTTCCGGGCCTGCCCCAGGCGGGCGCCAGCCATGGACGGCAGCGAGTTCAGCCCCGAGGTCGTCGAGCAACTGAACGACCAGCGCGTGCTGCTGGAGATCTGGGGCGCCGTGGAGCGCGACGGCACGCCGCCGACGCTCAGCGCGCAGATCAACTACCTGCTGGTGCCGCTGCGCTTTGCTGCGGACCGGCGCGACGCCGTGCAGGGCTTGCCGAACGGACTGCAACGCCTGCGCTATCCGGAGGCCGGAGCCGCGCCCACCCAGGATGCCGTGCAGCTCGTGTCCCGCCCGCTGGACCTGGACGCGTTCGTCGCCACTGCGCTGGGCCTGAAGCTGATGCGCGAACGTGCCTACGAGCCGGCCCACGCCAACCTCTGCCGCGCCAGCGGCCTGCTCGGCGCCATGCTGAAGCGGCCGTTGACCGGGCGCGGCAAGGCCGACTTGGCGGCACTGCGCGAGTTCGTCGGCAGCAGTGCCGGTCGCGTGCTGCGCGAGGCCCTGGCCGACCCGGCTTACTCACGCACCGGCCTGCTGAGGCTGCAGCAGCCGGCGCAACCCTGTGCGGGAGCCGAATGATGCGCCGCGCCAACGCCCCCCTGCTGGTCGTGCTGACCTTGCTGCTTGCGCTGCTGCCGCCGCGGTTGTTCGCCATGGACATCCGACCCTGCTCCGACCCGGTCGTCTTCGGTGGAGCAGCGGTCAATGCGCTGGTGTTGCCTTGGCGCGCCCAGTCCGGGCCGCCCGTGCTGCAGGCGGCCAGCCGCCAGCTTTCGGCGCTGGCCCATCTACAGTTGCTGATGGGCATGCTGAAGTTCGGCTCCATCGGCGTGGTGGATCTGGTGGCCGAGCCCCAGCAGGTGTGCGACGTGGATCAGGTGCTGGCGCGCGTCAGCCGCTATGGCGTGGCCAGCGGCCGGCTGAAGCCGGGCCAGGGGGTGGTGGTGGTGTGGGGCCGATTGTTCGAGCAGGACGGCGAGCTGTTCCTGCAGAGCTATCTGCGTTTCGGCCGTCAGGGGCAGGACGGCCTGGAGCCCGAGGTGCTGGCCGTGCCCTTGCAGGCGGGCGACGCGCGGCTGGAATTGAAGGTCGCGCTGCCCGCACAGGCCCTGTCCTTCGCGCCGCGGCGCATCCGGCTGGATGACCTGGCACGCATCGACACCGCCTTCCGCGCCGCGCTGCGCGTGCGCCCCGCGCCCGACCTGGCCGTGCCGGGCGTGGAGATTGGCAGTTCCACGCGCGAGAGCTTCCCCTATTGGGTGGCCGAGGCGCGCGGCGACTGGCTGCGGCTGGCGCCGATGCGGCCGGGCCTGCCGGCCGGCTGGGTTCGCGCGCGCACGGGCGACGACACGCCGGATTGGTCGCTGTCGCGCTGGCTGCCCGAGCTCGACTTCGCCGAAGGCGTGGCCGGTTGGCTGCGACTTCGTGCCGGCGGCGTGCCCGCCGCGCAGCGCCAGCCCATGGCCGACGCGGTGCTGGCCGCATTGGCGCGCTACGAGCGCGCGGTGCCGGGGGATCAGGCCCCTGCGGCCTGGGGCGTGGCTGCCGGCCTGCGTGGCCACATGGCCTGGGGTGGCGAGCAGCGCGAGGCGGCCAGTCAGCAGTTCACGCAGGCCGCGGAACGCCTGCCCGGCACCGCCGCCGCGCGACAGACCGCCGCCGTGATGAGCGCGGCACGGCAGCCCCTGAACGCCGGGTCCGCCAAGGCTCTGGCTGATGAGTTGCTCGCAGTGCTCGCGCTGGACCCCACCAATCCGCAGGTGCGGGGCAATCTGCTGGCGCTCTACGGCCTGTACGCGCAGCGGCCCAACTGGAGTCCGTTCACGGCAGAGCAACTGGCCGCGCGGCGGCAGTTGCTCGGGTCCTAGACCAGCAGCTCGGCCAGCGTGCGCGCGACCACCAGGGTGGCGCGCTCCAGGTCCTTCAGCACCAGGTGCTCATCGGCGCGCTTGGCGTTGCTTTCCAGCACGGTGCGCGGCCCGGCGCCGTAGATGGCAGCCGGGATGCCGTGGGCGGTATAGAGGCGCACATCGGTGTAGAGCGGCGTGCCCGAGGTCGGGATCTCTTCTCCGAACACGGCCTGGCCGTGCTTCTGCAACGCGGCCACCAGCGGCGCTGCGCCGGGAAGCGGCTTCATGGAGTTCGCGAGCAGCAGCCGCTTAATGTCGAGCCTGACGCCGGCGCTTTGCGCCACGCTGTTCTCGATCAGCGCACGCACCTCGGCTTCGACGCTCGCGGGATCCTCCTCGGGGATCATGCGGCGGTCCAGCTTGAGGACGACCTTGCCCGGCACGACGTTGGTGTTGCTGCCACCTTCGATGCGGCCGACGTTCAGATAGGGATGCGTGATGCCTGGCACCTCGGAGCGGCGCGTCTTCAGAACATCGTTGTGGGCGTAGAGCGCCGTCAGCAACTTGTTGGTGGCCTGCAGCGCATCGATGCCCGTGCTCGGATAGGCTGCGTGCGAGGCTAGGCCGTGCAGCGTTACCTCCATCTGCAGGCAGCCGTTGTGGGCCGTGACGACCTGGTAGCTGAAGCCGGCGGCGATCAGGTAGTCGGGCTTCGTCAGGCCTTGCTTCAGCAACCAGCCCGGGCCCAGCTCACCGCCAAATTCCTCGTCGTAGGTGAAGTGCAGCTCGACCGCGCCCCTGAGTGGCAGGCCCGAGTGCTTCAACGCCAGCAGCGCGAAGGTGTAGGTCGCGAAGTCGCTCTTGCTGACGGCCGCCGCACGGCCGTAGAGCTTGCCGTCCACGATCTCGGCGCCGTAGGGGGCATGCGTCCAGCCCTCGCCTGGCGGTACCACGTCGCCATGCGCATTCAGCGCGATCGTCGGGCCACCGTCGCCGAAGCGGTGGCGCACGATGAGGTTGGTGATGGATTGCATACCGGCAACCTGCACCTCGGCAGCGGGAACGGCGTGCTTCTCGACCACGAAGCCCAACTCGGTCAGCAGCTCGGCCGTGCGGTCGGCGTGCGGCGCGTTGTTGCCGGGCGGGGTGTCGGTGGGGAGGCGAACGAGGTGCTGGAGGAAGCGGACTTCGTCGCCGAAATGTTCGCCAATCCAGGCGTCGGTAGGGTTCTGAGTCATAAGGTATCGAGCAGACGTTCAAAGGCGCGGACGGACAGTTCAGCGTCATCTGCTGTCACCGATTCCAGCGGGTTGTGGCTGATGCCACCGTTGCCGCCGCGCACGAACAGCATGGCCTGCGGCAGCAATTCGTGGATCTTCATCGCATCATGGCCGGCGCCCGAGGGCAGGCGGTGCAGTGGCAAGCCCAACGCAGTGACGGCGGCTTCCCAGCGCGCCTGCCAGGCCGGGTCGCTGGGCGCCGCGTTGGCGGCCAGCGTCGGCTTCAGCGTGCAGCTGAGACCCCGGCGCTGACAGATGTCGTCGAGCTTGGTGCGCACATCGGCATCCAGCGCATCCCGGGCCGCGTCGGTCGTGGCACGCAGGTCCAAGCTGAAACGGCAGCGGCCGGGGATGACGTTGATGGAGCCTGAGGGCACCTCCAGCATGCCGACCGTGCCAACGATGTCCGGTACGGAGGCGGCGCGCTGCTCGATGAACAGGATGAGTTCGGCCACGCCGGCCGCGGCGTCGCGGCGCTGGCCCATGGGCGTGGTGCCGGCGTGGCTGGCCAGCCCGACGATCTCGCCGGTGTAGCGGCGGCTTCCGTTGATGCTAGTGACGATGCCCAGCGGCAGGTCCAGGCTGTCCAGCACCGGTCCCTGCTCGATGTGGACTTCGACAAAGCCGAGGTAGCGCGATGCGTCGCGTGTCGCGGTCTGGATGCTGTCCATCGTGCCGGCCAGGCCGGCGGACTGCATTGCGTCGCGCAGCGTGATGCCCGCGGCGTCGGCCTGATCCAGCCAGGCGGGCTGGAAGGCCCCGATCAGCGCGCTGGAGCCAAGGAAGTCCGCCGGATAGCGCTGCCCCTCTTCCTCGGAGAAGCCGACGACCTCCAGGCCAAAGGGCAGGCGCTTGCCGCGACGGTGCAGTTCACGCACGACCAGCATGGGCACGAAGATGCCCAGCCGTCCGTCGAAGCGGCCGGCTCGGCGCACGGTGTCGTAGTGGCTGCCCGTCAGCAGGCGCTGGTTGCCCGTGCCGTTGTAGATGCCGACGATGTTGCCCACGGCGTCGCGATGGACGTCGTCAAAGCCGCAGTCGCGCATCCAGGCCATCAACTGCTCGCCAACCGCTGTGTGCGCGGGCGTGGCGTAGGTGCAGGTGAGGGCGTCCTGGGCGTCGCTGTGCTGGGCCAGCGCTGCCGCCCAGTCCCACAGCTGTTCGCCCAGCTCAGGCCGCGCGTCGAACTTGTCGTTCAGCCGGATCTCGGCGATGCGGTGGATTTGGCGCAGACATTCGGCACGTTCCAGATCCGGGTGGGCCCGCAGCCGGCGCTCGAAGGTCGCGATGATCTCCTGGCGCGTGAAGCCCGTGCCGCGCGGCCCACGCACGGCGAGGATGAAGGGGAAGCCGAAGCGCGCGTTGTAGTCGGCATTGAGCTGCTGCAGCTTCGCGAATTCTTCGGGCGTGCAGGCGGTGAGGCCCGCCTTCTGCTGCTCGTTCGTCGACTCCGCCGTCAGTTCGCCAGCGACGGCGGCCTTGCCGGCCAGCTCGGGGTGGGCGCGGATCAGGCCCAACTGCTCGTCCACGCTGGCCTCGCGCACGACGCGGGCGAGTGCGACCTTCAGCGCTGCCAGCGTCTTGAAAGGGCGAGAAGCTGCTGCTCGCTCGGCGATCCAGGGCGAGTGCTCATAGGTGCCATCAAGCAGCGCGACGAAGCTCGCCGCGCTGGCGGCATTGAGTTGATCAAGGGTCATCATTCCCAGACGAAGGCCGTCTTGGCATCAAAGGGGTGAACGGTTTTCCAGTGCCGCGCGATGTCCAGCCGTCGGCAGATCCAGACGCGGTCGTGCGCCTCGATGTGGTCGAGGAACTTCTGCAGCGCGCGCATGCGACCGGGGCGGCCGAGCAGCCGGCAATGCATGCCGATGCTCATCATCTTCGGGCTCTCGGCGCCTTCGGCATAGAGCACGTCGAAACTGTCGCGCAAGTACTCGAAGAAGGGCTCGGCATGGCTGAAGCCCTGGGGCAGGGCGAAGCGCATGTCGTTGCAATCCAGCGTATAGGGCACGACGAGGTGCGGCGCCAGCTCGCCGTTGGTCTTGCGGACCTGCAGCCAGAAGGGCAGGTCGTCGCCGTAGTAGTCGCTGTCGTACTCGAAGCCGCCAAAGTCCGCCACGAGGCGTCGCGTGTTCGGGCTGTCGCGGCCGGTGTACCAGCCCAGGCCGTGCGGGTCGCGTCCCAGTGTCAGTCGCTTCAGCGACGCCATGGCCTGGGCCAGGTGGGCGCGCTCGGTGTCCTCTTCCATGGCTTGATAGTGGATCCAGCGCCAACCGTGGGAGGCGATCTCGTGGTCCAGCTCGACGAAGGCCTGCGTCACATCGGGGTGGCGCTCCAGCGCCATGCCCACGCCGAAGACGGTCAGCGGCAGGGCCCGCTTCTCGAACTCCTTCAGCAGTCGCCACACGCCCACGCGCGAGCCATACTCGTAGACGCCTTCCATGCTGAGGTGCCGCGCCGGATAGCTGGCCGGGTTGAACATTTCGGACAGGAATTGCTCGCTGCCGGCGTCGCCGTGCAGCACCGAGTTCTCGCCGCCTTCCTCGTAGTTCAGCACGAACTGCACGGCCACGCGGGCGCCGCCAGGCCATTGCGCGTGGGGTGGGGTTTCGCCGTAGCCGACGAGGTCGCGGGGATAGCGTGCGGTGCTCATCCCTACACTTTGCATCAAGCCGCATCCCGCGACGGACAACGGAATCCCGATGGGCAAACTGACAACACACGTGCTCGACACCGCCAACGGCTGCCCCGCAGCCGGCATGACCGTCCGCCTCTATCGTTTTGAGGCAGAAGGCCCCAAGTGGCTGCGCAGCCTGCACCTGAACGCGGATGGTCGCGCCGATGGCCCCGTCCTCGAAGGGGCGACCTTCACGGCCGGTCGCTATCGGCTGGTTTTCGAGGTGGCGGCCTATTTCCGCGCCCGTGGTGACAAGCTCCCTGAGCCGGCCTTCCTCGACGAAGTGCCACTGGACTTCGGCATCGCCGACGAGGCCTCGCACTACCACGTGCCATTGCTCGCGTCGCCCTGGGCATACTCCACCTACCGTGGCAGCTGACAAGTCGTCTCGGCTGGATCGCCTGGGTGACGGCGCTCTCGTCGTTATTGAAGGGCTTGCCAACGTTGGCGTGTGGGGCAGTGCCGGCGTGGCCATCGCGATGGGCAAGTTCCTGCTGGGCGGCGCGCTGGCCGCGCTGAGCCTGGGCGTTTTCCTGCGTTTCAAGCGGTTGCGCGCGAGAAGGATGGCCCGTCGTGGCTGAAGCAGCTTGTGTCCTCGTCACGGTGTCCCGCACCAGCGGCAGCGTGCCGCGCGAGGTCGGCGCCTGGATGGCCGTGAGCCGGGCGGGCATCCAGGGAACGGTCGGTGGCGGCCATCTGGAGTTCGATGCCATCGCCCGCGCCCGCACGGCGCTGGATGGCGGCGAGTTGGAGGCAGAGGTGCGCTACCCCCTGGGTGCCAGCCTTGGCCAATGCTGCGGCGGCGTCGTCTGGCTGCACTTCGAGCGCCTCGCGGCCGGCGCCGACGTGGCAGCCCGCCTGCCCCTGCCGCCGTTGCGGCCGCTGGCGCTCTTTGGCGCCGGCCATGTCGGCGTGGCCATCGCCCACATTGCCCGAGACTTGCCGTTGGCCCTGCACTGGATCGACAGTCGCGAAGGCCAGTTCCCCGCCGAGCCGCCCGCGCGCGGCTGGCGCCAGGAGGTCTGCGACCCGGCCGCCGACGCCGTGGCCGACCTGGTGCCCGGCTCGGCGGTGCTCATCATGAGTCACAACCATGCCGAGGACTTCGACCTTGTCGCCGCTTGCCTGAAGCGTCAGCGCGAGCGCGGCGACCTGGCCTTCATTGGCATGATCGGTAGCCGCACCAAGTGGGCGAGCTTCCGCCAGCGGCTGGAGGCGCGAGGATTCACCGAGGCCGAGCGGGCGCAGGTGGCATGCCCCATCGGAGTGCCTGGCGTCGCGGGCAAGCAACCTGCGGTCATCGCGGTGGCGGTGCTGGCGCAGATCCTGGCGCTTCCTCAATAAACTCGCGGCCAGTCGCAGCGGTGTCGGGCCTTCACAGCCTGCGGACGCGACCCTTGGGCTCCACAGCACCCGCCGTGGTGGGGCCATCGAGATCACCACCGCTTCATGGACATTTACCTGCTCGACTGGGCCAACCTGCTGCTGCGCTGGCTGCACGTCATCACCGTCATCGCCTGGATAGGCGCGTCCTTCTACTTCGTCTGGCTGGACAACCACCTCACCAAGCCGCAGGCCGAGGACCTCAAGGCCAAGGGCGTGGACGGCGAGCTGTGGGCTGTGCACGGTGGCGGCTTCTACAACCCGCAGAAGTACATGGTGGCGCCTGCCAACCTTCCGCAGGATCTGCACTGGTTCTACTGGGAAAGCTACTGGACGTGGATGAGCGGCTTCGCCCTCTTCATCGTGCTCTACCTGTGCAATGCCGGCCAGATGCTGATCGACCCGCGCGTATTCGCCTGGGGGGCGGCCTGGCAAGCGGTGGCGGCGGCGCTGGTCTTCCTCGTCATGGGCACGGTGGTCTACGAGGCCGCCTGCCACACTTTGGGGCGCACGGCCGACGGCGGCGTCGGGAATGACGGCCGCGTCCTGGCGGCGGTGGCGGTCTTCGTCGTTGCGGCAAGCTGGCTGGCCTGCCACCTCTTCGCCGGCCGCGCGGCCTTTCTCATCGTCGGCGCCACGCTGGCCACCATGATGACGGGCAACGTCGCGCACTGGATCATTCCGGGGCAAAAGAAGGTCATCGCGCAGATGCGCGCCGGCCAGAAGCCCGATCCTGTGTACGGCCAGCGCGGGAAGCAGCGCAGCGTGCACAACACCTGGTTCGGCCTGCCGGTGTTGATCGCCATGCTCAGCAACCACTACGGCATGCTGTACCAGCATGCGCAGAACTGGATCGTGCTGTGTGTGCTGATGGCCGCGGGTGTGGCTGTGCGCGTCTTCTTCGTCAAGCGCCACAAGGGCGTCAATAGCTGGGGGGCCGTCGCGCTGGCACTGGCGCTGCTGGCGGGGCTCATCGTCTGGATGGCTCCCAGGCCGCAGGCGAGCGGCGCGGTCGCGCCGGTGACGCTGGACCAGGTGCAGGCCGTCGCGGGCCAGCGCTGCCTGGCCTGCCACGCGGGTGAGCTGGCGCAAAAGGGCGTGCGTCTGGACAACGCCGAGGCGCTGGTCGCCCACAAGGCGCAGATCTACCAGCAGGTCATCGTGCAGCGCGCCATGCCGCTGAACAATGCGACGGGCATGACGGACGAAGAGCGTGCCCTGGTCGGCCGCTGGGCGCAACAATGAGCCCCGCCCGACCGGCTTCGCCGGCTGCCGCGCGTGCGGTTTCTGCGACGAACTTCAACTTCAACAGGCGATGAGTCTTGGCAACGCTTGATCCTCGGGCGCTGCTGCGCCAGCTTTACGACGTCGCGGTGGCGCGCGCGCTGCCGGGCGAGGTGATGGCCTCGCGTCTGCCACCACCGCCGAAGGGCCGCACGTTGGTGCTGGGTGCTGGCAAGGCCGGCGGCGCGATGGCCCAGGCGCTGGAGGCCGCATGGCCGGCCGAGGCGGCGCTGTCCGGCCTGGTCATCACCCGCTACGGCCACGTCCCCGGCGGCTGGCGGCCGCGGCGGTTGGAGGTTGTCGAGGCGGCCCATCCTGTACCAGACGCCAGCGGTCTGGCCGCGAGCGAGAAGCTGCTGGCGCTGACAAGGGGCCTCACGGCCGACGACCTCGTCATCTGCCTGATCTCTGGCGGAGGCTCGTCCCTGATGACCCTGCCCGCAGCGGGCCTGACGCTGGCCGACAAGCAGGCGGTCAACCGCGCCCTGCTGAACAGCGGCGCCGCCATCGGCGAGATGAATTGCGTGCGCAAGCACCTGTCGGCCATCAAGGGCGGGCGCCTGGCCGCCGCCTGTGCACCGGCTCGCGTGCTGACGCTGACTATCAGCGACGTGCCCGGCGACGACCCGGCCATCATCGCCTCCGGTCCCACGGTGGCCGACGCAACCAGTTGCGCCGACGCGCTGGCCATCTGCCGGCGTTACCAGATCGACCTGCCGCCCGCTGCCCGGGCCGGTCTGGAATCGGGCGCCTTCGAGACACCCAAGCCCGGTGACCCGCGTTTGGTGGCCCACGAGCTGGTCATGCTGTCCACGCCGCAGATGAGCCTCGCAGCCGCAGCCGAGGCGGCCCGCGCGCAGGGCATCGCGGCGCACATCCTCAGCGACGAGATCGAAGGCGAGTCGCGTGTCGTCGGTGGCGTGCATGCGGCCCTGGCCCGCGCCGTCGTGCGGCATGGCCAGCCGTTCGCGAGGCCGTGCGTCATCCTGTCGGGCGGCGAGACCACAGTAACGGTCAACCCGGCCAAGCCCCCGGGCAAAGGCGGCCGCGCCACCGAGTTCCTGCTCGGCTGCGCGCTGGCTCTGCAATGCGAACCCGGCGTCTACGGGCTGGCAGCGGACACCGATGGCATCGACGGCGTCGGCCCGCACGCCGGGGCGCTGCTGACGCCGACCAGCCTGGGCCGCGCCCGCGCGCTGGGCCTGAACCCTCAAGCCCTGCTGGACGCACACGACAGCGCCAGTTTCTTCGAGCCGCTGGGCGACCTGCTTGTGCCCGGACCGAGCTTTACCAATGTCAACGACTTCCGTGCGTTGCTGATCGTTTAGGACCGGCAAAGGTCGTGGCGTCGCGGCCGCCTTCGTCCTAGACTGGCTCGCTACAGCGTCCGAAGGAGTCCGCGATGACTGCAGCCGCCGAGCGTTTCTTCGTCAGGCACGCCGCCCTGCCGACCATGCCTGAGGTGGCCTCGCGGCTGCTGAAGAGTTTCGAAGACGACAACGTCGTGCTGAGCCAGATCGCGGCGCTGATCGAGAAAGACTCGACGCTCTCGGCACGTGTGCTGCGGCTGGCGAATTCGGCCCATTACAGCCCCTCGCACCAGATCGCCACGGTCGTCGACGCCGCGCATGCGCTGGGCATGGAGACGCTGCGCAACCTGGCCATGGCGGCCTGTCTGAGCGGTGCATTCCCCCAAGTGCAGGACCTGGATCGTGCGCGCTTCTGGCGACACAGCCTGGCGACGGCCAACTACGCGCGCATCCTCGCGCGCATGCTGGGTACCGACGCGAGCACGGCCGACACGGCCTACCTCGCCGGCCTGATGCTGCGCACCGGCCAGCTGCTGATGGCCATCGACGAGCCGCATCTGGTGGCCGACGTTGAAGCCCATGCCACCGAGCCGGGCAGTCGTTTCTCGCTGGAGGAGCACCGTTTCGGCTGCACGCATGCCGACGTGACCGCCTCGCTGGCCGCGCATTGGCATTTCCCGCCGGCGCTGGTGGGCGCCTTCCGGGACGCCAACGCGCCACTGGACGTGCGCCCCTTCTCACTCGTCGCCGCCGTGCTCCATGTGGCCGAGGTGCTGGCCGACGCGGCTGAGCACCACGACGAGCCCGTGCATGCGCTGAAGGTGGCCGTGCCCGAGCTGATCGAGCACCTGCACCTGGACCTGGAGCTGCTGGCCGCCCGCATCGCCGCCACCGGCGACCCCGCGGCCGAAGTGGAGCAAATGCTCCACTAGAAGCCCGGGACAGCCGGCGGGAGCGGCTGCGCCCCCACAATCGGGGCGTGAGACCGGGAGGACGTGGATGCGTTTGAAATTCTGGCCAGCCCTGGCCCTCGTTCTGGCCATGGCCACCGCGTCCGCACAGACGCCGTCGGCGCCCAAGCGCCCTGCCAAACCTGTCACCCCGCCGCTGGCCAAGGCCGCCGCACCGGCCGCCCATCCCGCCGTGCCCGCGGGTTCCGGGTACCGGTTCGGCCCGACGCCGGCCTGGGTCAAGGCGATCCCGCCAGCGCCGTCCACCGAGGCCCGTCCCATCGCGACGGGCGCCAAGGCACGCCGCGAGCCGCTCGTTGACATCCAGGTGCAGCTTGCGCCCAGGTCGACCACCGCGACCTATGTGCACCTACAGCGCGAGGCGCTGGACACGTCGACGCTCCGCGACGTGTCCGAGCCGCAGATCAGCTTCAACCCCGCCTACCAGCAGCTCGTCATCCACCAACTCGGCGTCATCCGCGGCGGCCAGCGTCTGGACCGGCTCAAGGACGCCCGCGTCGAGCTGATGCGCCGGGAGCAGCAGCTCGAGCGGCAGATGATCGATGGCGTGCGCACAGCACTGGTGGTGCTCAGCGACGTGCGCGTCGGGGACGTCGTTGACGTCGCCTACACGCTGGAGGGCGAGAACCCGATTTTCGAAGGCCGCTACTCGGCGCTGATGCAACTCGCCTCTGACGCGCCTGTGGAGCGCCTGCACCTGCGCGTCGAGGCGCCACCGGAGCGACGGCTGGCGGTCAAGGCCATCGCGGCCGACGTCTTGCCCGAGCGCTTCGACGAGGGGGGACGCCAGGTCATCCGCGTGTTGCGTGAGCGGGTGCCTCCCGTGCCCGAGGAGGCCGCCACGCCGCCCTGGTTCAAGGTCTACCCGGCCCTGCACATCAGCGAATACGCCGGTTGGGCAGAACTGGACCAGTGGGCGCAACGCCTCTTCGCTGCAGACACCCAGTCCGCGGGTGTCGCCGAGAAGGCCGCCGAACTCAAGACCCAGGGCGGCACGCCCCAGCAGCAGGTGGCCGCCGCGTTGCGCTTCGTGCAGGATGAGGTGCGCTACTTTTCGGCCTCGCTGGGCGAGAGTTCGCACCGGCCCAAGCCGGCCGCGAAGACACTGGCCGAGCGCCTGGGGGACTGCAAGGACAAAACCTTGCTGCTCAACGCCATGCTCGGCGCGATGGGCTTCGACGCCCGGCCGGCCCTGGTGTCCGTTGCTCGCAACCGTGGCATCGCCGGCTTCCTGCCCTCGCACGACCAGTTCGACCACGTCATCAGCCGCGTGCAGGTCGGCGACACCGTGTACTTCCTTGATCCGACGATGAACGGTCAGGGCTATTCGCTGGAGACGCGCGGCTACTACCACTACGGCGCGGCCCTCGTCGTCGGCCTGGGCGAGGCGGGGCCGCAGCCCGTCGTGCCGCCGGACTTCGCGCGGGACGCGCTGGCCTTCCGCCAGGACTGGGACTTCAGCCAGCTCGCAAGGCCCCCCCGGCTGGACACCTCGTTCAAGGCGACGGGCCTGGCCGCCGAGCGCTGGCGCGCCAACCTCGCCACGGTGGGGCTGGAGCGCATGGCGGAGTCCATCGCCGGCGCGTACGTGCGGCTGCTGCCGGGCCTCGTAGGCGTAGGACAGCCCGAGGTCGTCGACGACCGCGAGACGAACCAGTGGGAGCTGAAGCTGCATTTCGAGCATCCCGGCATGGGACGCTACCAGCACGGCGCGCTGGAGCTGGAATTCCCGGCCGTGGAGCTGGTCGACGGCTTGTCGCTGCCGCCCGAGGCCCGCCGCCGCTACCCCTTCATGCTGGATCCGACCCGCACGGTCGAGCTGCGTGTGAGCGTCAGGGGCCCGCGCGCCATCACATCGCCGGCGCCGGCACCTCAGCAACTGGCCGACAAGCATTTCGCCTTCTCCAGCCGTGTCGAGTTCAGCGGGCCGACGGTGCAGTTCATCAGCCGTGTCGAGCGGCGGTCCGATGAGGTCCTGCCAGCCGACATGGAAGGCTACCGGGAGCGCGTGGGCCGAGCCCGTCAGATGCTGGGTGCGCAACGGCTGCGCCTGAGCCTGCTGGACCTCAAGGCGATGGAAGCCTCGTTCGGCGACATCCACGGCCGCCTGCTCAAGTTCCGCAGCGGGGCCAGGCCCGACGCGCTGTGGCAACTGGTGCAGACCAATGAATTCGTGCGCCTGGCCAGCAGCCAAGTGCTGGCAGCGGCCGACCCCAACGGTCGACTGGCCGCTCGGGCGCTGGCGGAACGGGCGCAGGCCAACAACCAGCTCGGCGATTTCGACCGGGCGCTGGCCGACGCCGACCGCGTGCTGATCATCGCCCCCGAAGGCGAGGAGGCCGTGGCGGCGCTGGAGGCCCGTGGCGTGGCCCTGGTCGGTCTGGCCCGACCCGCCGATGCGCTGGCCGCATTCAGCCAGCAAGCCCAGCTCGGTGCCGGCGGCAGCTGGCTGGGCACCGCCCACTACATGCTGGGCGACTACGCCCGCGCGGAGGCGGCCTTGCGTGACAGCGCCGCCAATGCCAGCGGCGAGGCACGGCAGTTCATGCTGCTGTGGCTCTATCTGGCCGCCGAGCGTCAGGGCGGGCGCGGCAAGGCCGCCATCGCCGACGACCTGGCCGTGGCGGACACCGGCAAGTGGAGCGGCGCACTGCTGCGCTACCTTGGTGGCAGCCTGGACCGCGAGGCCCTGCTCAAGCTCGCCCGCGAGAAGCCGGAGACCGAGCGGCTGCGCCTGGCGGAGGCCTATTTCTTCATCGGCCAGCAACTCGCCGCCCAGGGCCGGCGCGGTGAGGCGCTGCCCTGGTTCGAACGTACGGTGGCCACACAGGCCGTGCCCTACCGCGAGTTCACGCTGGCGCAGTGGGAACTGAAGCGGGGCGCAGCGCCATGAGGCGCCGATGTGCGAGGGGCGGAGGGCGTCGCGCCAGTCGCGGCTGAGCTGGGGTCAGAGGCAGCCTGCCGCCGGCGCGGGGCTGGGTGCGCCATATCCCAGCTGCATCCAGCCGGCACCCGGGCGCAGCAGGAGGATGTGGTGGAAGCTGGTCTCGCAGATCTCTGTCATTTGCGGGCCGCCGAGCGCGGTCAGGATGGCCGGTACCGTGTTGCTGTGGCCTACCACGAGGACGGTACCGGTGCGCGCGCGCACGGCATCTGCCACCGCCTGCACATGCTCGGCCGCGCCGCCCCGCCTGGCCTCGATGACTTGCGGCTGCAGGCCCTGGGCCCGGGCCAGCGGCGCGGCGGTGTCGCGGGTGCGGCGGAACTGCGTGGTCAGGATGGCATCGACCCGGGTGCCGGCCAGCGCCTCGGCCAGAGCCAGCGCGCGCTGCTCGCCAGCGGGCGTGAGGCCGGGGTCCGACGCCGGTTCGGCAGCGCGCTCGGCATGGCGCACGAGGATGACCAGATCAGGCATGGCGTGGGCGGGCAGGGCCAGGGCAGCAGCGAGGATCAGGGCGAGTAAAGCGTTCATTGCGGTTTCAAGCAAGGGGTGCTCGCCATTGTGATGGCGCCCTGCCAGTTACCATCCCGGCCCCATGCCGTACGCCTTTGCACCGCCTCATGCCATTGCCGTTTGAACTCCAGGTCGGCTGGCGCTACACGCGCGCCGGACGCGGTGGGCGGCGCAACCGCTTCATCAGCTTTATCTCAGGAGCATCAATTCTGGGCATTGCGCTCGGTGTGGCGGCGCTCATCATCGTGCTGTCGGTCATGAACGGCTTCCAGCGCGAGGTGCGCGACCGCATGCTCAACGTCATCGCCCACGTCGAGCTGCTGGACTATGCCGGCCAGGCCCTGCCGGACTGGCAAGCGACCGCCGCGAAGGCTCGGCAGAACCCCGAGGTCATCGGCGCGGCCCCCTTCATCGCCAGCCAGGGGCTGATCGCCCGTGGCGAGGACATGCGCGGCGCCGTGCTGCGCGGCATCTCGCCTGCCGAAGAGGCCAGCGTCACGGCGCTGGGCGCCCAGCTCAAGGACGGCGCATTCGCCCGCCTGCAGCCCGGTGCCTGGAACATCGTGCTGGGCGTGGAGCTGGCGCGCCAGCTTGGCGTGCGCGAGGGGGACAAGATCACCGTCGTCGCACCTGGTGGCCAGGTCACGCCGGCCGGCGTCGTGCCGCGGCTGAAGAGCTTCAACGTCGTGGGCACCTTCAGCGCCGGCCACTACGAGTACGACTCAGGCCTGGCGCTGATGCATGTCGACGACGCGGCCAAGCTCTTTCGCACGGGCGGGCCGACCGGCGTGCAGCTCAAGCTGCGCGACGTGCACGACGCCCGCCGCGTGGCGGCCGAGCTGTCGCAGGCCATGGGCCCGGACATCCTGGTGCGCGACTGGACCCGCTCCAACGCCAACTGGTTTGACGCCGTGCAGATCGAGAAGCGCCTGATGAGCATCATCCTGACGCTGATCGTCGCCGTCGCGGCCTTCAACCTCGTCTCCACCCTGGTCATGACGGTCACTGACAAACAGAGCGACATCGCCATCCTGCGCACGCTGGGCGCCAGCCCGCGCTCCATCATGGGCGTGTTCATCGTGCAGGGCGCCGTGGCCGGTGTCATTGGCACGCTGTCGGGTGTGGGCCTTGGACTGCTGGTGGCGTGCAACATCGACGTCATCGTGCCGGCCATCGAGCGCTTGCTCAACGTCAGCTTCCTGCCCGGCAGCATCTACGTCATCAGCCAGATGCCCAGCGATCCGCAGCGCGGCGACATCATCCCCATCGCCCTCGTGTCCCTGACTCTGTCTTTCCTCGCCACGCTCTACCCGAGCTGGCGCGCCAGCCGCGTGCAGCCGGCGGAGGCGCTGCGCTATGAGTGAGCTGATGCTTCAGGCCACTGGACTGACCCGCCGCTTCGAGGAAGGCGGCCTGGATGTGACGGTGCTCAAGGGCGTGGACCTGCACGTCGCGCGCGGCGAGACGCTGGCGATCGTCGGCGCCTCTGGCTCGGGCAAGAGCACGCTGCTCCACCTGCTCGGCGGTCTGGACGCACCGACCACCGGTGCTGTCACGCTGATGGGGCGCCCGCTTGCCGCCATGGACGAGGCCGAACGCGGCCGCTGGCGCAACCAGCACCTGGGCTTCGTCTACCAGTTCCACCACCTGCTGCCGGAGTTCAGCGCGCTGGACAACGTCGCGATGCCGTTGCGCATCCGCCGCGAGCCCCAGGCCGAAGCGCGCGCCGCGGCCGCCGAGATGCTGGCTCGCGTCGGGTTGAAGGACCGCGTCCATCACCGGCCGGCCGAACTATCAGGCGGCGAGCGCCAGCGTGTTGCCATCGCACGCGCGCTGGTCACGCGCCCGGCCTGCGTGCTGGCCGACGAGCCCACCGGCAACCTCGACCGCGATACCGCTGCGGCCGTCTTCGAGCTGATGCTGGAGCGCGCCCGCGAGCTTGGCACAGCCTTTGTCCTTGTCACCCACGACCGCGACCTGGCGGCACGCTGCGACCGGCAGCTGCGCCTGGTGGCGGGGCAATTCCAAACGACCTCCGCATGACTCCGCGTTTCGTCCTCAAGCTCTCCTGCCCCGACCGCGCCGGCATCGTGCATGCCGTCACCGGCGTGCTGCTGCAGCAGGGCGGCAACATCATCACCTCGCACCAGCACGGCGATGCAGACCATGCGCGCTTCTTCATGCGCATCGAATTCGAAGCACAGGCCGAGGAGGCCGCGATGCAGGCCGCCTTCCAGCCGCTGGCGAGCGAATTCGGCATGGACTGGGAGCTGGTGGCGCGCGCGCGCAAGACCCGCGTGCTGTTGCTGGTGTCCAAGCTGGGCCACTGCCTGAACGATCTGCTGTTCCGCGTGCAGACCGGACACTTGCCCATCGAGATACCGGCCATCGTGTCCAACCACCGCGACTTCTACCAGCTCGCGGCCTCACACAACATTCCCTTCCATCACTTCCCGCTGCTGGGTGGCACGGACGCGCAAAAGGCGGCCCAGGAGTCCAAGATCCGCGACGTGGTCGCGGAGAACAGGATCGACCTCGTCGTGCTGGCCCGCTATATGCAGATCTTGTCACCGGAGTTGTGCCGCGACCTGTCGGGCAAGGCCATCAACATCCACCACAGCTTCCTGCCCAGCTTCAAAGGTGCCAAGCCCTACCACCAGGCCTACGAGCGTGGTGTGAAGCTCATAGGCGCGACCGCCCACTACGTGACCAGCGACCTGGATGAAGGCCCCATCATCGAGCAGGAGGTGGCGCGCATCGACCACAGCATGCCGCCCGAGCAACTGGTGGGCATTGGCCGCGACATGGAGTGCGTCGCGCTAGCTCGGGCCATCCAGTGGCATGCCGAGCACCGGGTCTTGTTGAACGGCAACCGCACGGTCGTCTTCCGCTGAGCTACAACGAGGGCATGTGGATCGACACCCACTGCCACCTCGACGCGGCCGAATACGACGCCGACCGTGACGACGTCATCGCGCGCGCGCGCTCAGCGGGCGTCGCTCAGATCGTCATTCCCGCCGTCGCTGCAACCAACTTCGACACCGTGCGGCTGCTCGCCATCCGGCACGACTTCACCTACGCGCTGGGCATCCACCCGCTGTGCGTGATGCAGGCCAAGGCCGGGGATCTGGATATCTTGGCCGAGGCGCTCGATACCCATCGGATCGACCCGCGGCTGGTGGCCGTCGGCGAGATCGGTCTGGACTACTTCGTCGAGGGGATCCATCCTGATACCCAGCAGCACTTCTACCTTGAGCAGCTCAAGCTTGCCAAGCGTGCCGGCCTGCCGGTGCTGTTGCACGTGCGTCGCAGCGCCGACAAGCTGCTGGCCGGCCTGCGCCGCGTCGACTTCCCGTTCGGGGGTATCGCCCATGCCTTCAATGGCAGCGAGCAGCAGGCGAAGGCCTTCATCGAGATGGGCTTCAAGCTGGGCTTTGGCGGAACTTTGACCTTTGAGCGCTCGCTGCAGATCCGGCGCATCGCGGCGAACGTGCCCGAGTCGGCGCTGGTCATGGAGACCGACGCGCCGGACATCCCGCCGCACTGGCTTTACAAGACGGCCGCCGAGCGGGCGGTGGACCCAGGCCAGGCGCGCAACGAATCAGCGGAGCTTCCTCGGATTGCGGTGAGCCTGGCCGAACTGCGCGGCTGGACGCTGGAGAAGACCGCGGCCATCACGTCGGCCAATGCGTGCGCGGCGTTGCCGCGACTGGGCCGAGCGCCTGCTTAAAGAGCGGTCGACTGCATCGTGAGTGCCTCCTCGTATTCCTGATCGGCCTCAGCCGGCAGGCAGCGCAGGCCCTCATACATCCCGCGGGCGACCTGCCGGGCTTCCCGGGATGCCAGGCCGCCTTCGATGCGGACGTTCTCCACGGTGCCGTCGGCCTTGACCAGGTAGCGGACGACGAAGCGGAAATCGCCCGAAGGCATCTTCCTGATCAGCTGAGCGACTTTGGGCTGCGGGCAACGGCCCCGGGAAGACTTGGGGACTTCCGACGCTGCGCCGGCAGGGAGCTTCGCCGCTGGGGTGTCGGATTCGGCCGCATGGCAGGCCAGCGCGACGCAGAGCAGGGCAGGCAGGGCGATGTGTCTCATGATTGAGTGTAGGGCGGCTATTCGCCGAAATTCAGCGTTAGCTCGACACGATCGCCCACGCTGAGCTGTCCGGCGCCGCTGCCGCTGGCATAGACGCCGAACTGCACCGCCGAGCCGGGTGCGCGCTCGGCGCTGAGCCGGGTCAGCGCATCCAGCGCTTCGGGTTGCGGTTTGCCGCTGGCCGGGTCGACCGTCGGCACCACGCACCGCACGCAGGGCGAAGTGAGGTGCAGCGTCGGCCCGCCGGAGATGCGGGCGTCGATGAGGATGTCCTCGATGAAGGGGGGCAGCTCACTGCCGTCTTCCGCGTGCAGCAGCAGGTTGGCGCGGGTGCGTTCGGCGGGCCGGTTCAGCGGTTCTGCCAGGGCCTCACGCCAGGCTCGCAGCGAGCCGTCGCCGACGAGATGCAGCGGGTTCGGGGCCAGGCTTTGCCGGGCTTCGGTGCCCAGGCGCACGAGGCGCAGGCGCTCGCCCGTCGTGGCGCGCAGCAACGCGGCCGCGTCGTCGCCAGCGTCCCACCCCTGCCAAGTGTCGAAACGCTGGTGTTCGCCGTTCCAGGCTCGGAATGCGACTGCCTCGCCGCCGTTGCCGGCCACGGCCAACACGCGGCCTTGGGCCTGCAACTGCAGGCCGCCAGCCACGAGCCGTGCGACGACGAGGGCCAGGCGGGGCTGTGCGCCCATCCAGGTCAGCTCGCTGGCGGCGTCGACGACACCCCAGCCCCGGTCGCCCTCGGGCCGGCCGGCGCCATCCAGTTCAAGCGTGTGCACGGCTTCGCCGGCGCATGACTTGACCGGATAGCGCCACAGCTCGGCGATGCGGGCGACGAGGTCAGCCACGATCAGGCAGCGTCAGCGGTTGCGCGGCGCGATCGGTGTTTCGGGCACCGGATATCCGGCGGCGCCGAAGGTCGCAACCACCGCCTTGTGCACGTCGAAGTACACCTGCCAGTAGTGGTCGGTGTGGCAGTAGGGGCGCACGCACAGCAGCGGGCCTTCAGGCGTGAATTGCAGGATCTCGATGTCGGGTGCCGGCTGGGCCATCACGTTCGGAATGGCGGCGATGACGGGCCGCAGCCTGGCAATCGCGTCCAGCGGGTCCACGCTGTTGGCGACCTTGGCCAGGCAGTCCACCCGGCGGTGGGGCAGGGTGGAGAAGTTCTGGATGGCGCCGCTGAAGATGGTGTTGTTGCCGACGATGGTCTGCACGTTGTCGGGCGTGGTGATGGTCGTGCCGAACAGACCGATCTCGGCGACCGTGCCGGTCACGCCGCCCGCCTGCACGAAGTCGCCCACCTTGAACGGCCGCAGTACCTGCATGAAGACGCCGGCTGCGAAATGAGTCAGCAACCCGCCCCAGGCCGTGCCGATGGCCAGGCCGGCGCCGGCCAGCAGGGCGGCGAAGGAGGTGGTCTTGACGCCGAAGATGTCCAGGATCGCAAGGATGAGGACGACATTCAGCAGCACGCTGAGGATGGATCGCAGATAGGCGGCCAGCGTGGAGTCGATGCGCTGGCCGCGCGCCAGCGCCGCCGTGAAGACACGGAGCGCCAGCGAGATCAGCCAGCGGCCGACGACCCACGCAGCGATGGCGGCCAGCACCTTGAGGCCGAAGTCCACGCCCTGGGTGCTGAGAAACTGCCAGATGGCTTCTGTGTTCATCATTCATCCCTCCCCGTGAAGATCCTTGCATCCTCTCAAGCCGGCGCCACGGGTGCCAATCCCGTAAACCCCGATCCCGCGCGGTTGCAGGGGCTGGCGCCGGTGTTCGACGCGCAGGCCCGGCTGCTGGTGCTGGGCAGCTTCCCCGGCGCGGCCTCGCTGCAGGCGGCGCAGTATTACGCTCATCCGCGCAACGCCTTCTGGCCGCTGATGGGGGCGCTGCTGGGCCTGCCCGACTTGGCGGGGCTGTCCTATGCCGAGCGCCTGGACGCGCTGCGCCACCACCATGTCGCGCTGTGGGATGCGGTGGCTGCCTGCCGCCGCGAGGGCAGCCTGGACACGGCCATTGAGGCGGCCGAGCCCAGCGAACTGGCGGCGCTCGTCGCCCGCCTGCCCAAGTTGCGCGCGATTGCCTGCAATGGGGCCCTGGCTCATAGGCAGACGCTGCTGGCCTTGGGCGAGCCAAGCTTGCCGGTGCTGCGCCTGCCGTCCACGAGCCCGGCGCATGCGGGCCTGCGCCTGACCGACAAGATCGCCGCCTGGCGGGCCGGGCTGGCGCCGTATCTGGCCTAGGATGCATCCATGAAAAGACTGTTCATGGCCGTCATCGCGGCCTGGGCGGGTGGGATTGCCGCCGCTTCCGCCATCCCTGCCGACCTGATCCTGCGCGACGCCACGGTCGTCGACGTGGCCGCGGGACGCCTGGTGACCGGCCAGGCCGTTGTCACGCGCGGCGAACGCATCCTGGCCGTCGTCGACGCGAAGCAGTTGAACCGCTACAAGGCGAAGCAGACGGTGAGCCTCCAGGGCCGCTACCTGATTCCCGGCCTGTGGGACAGCCACATCCACTTCGGCGGCGGCGAAGCGCTGATCGAAGAGAACCGCCACCTGCTGCCGCTCTACTTGGCACATGGCATCACGACGGTGCGTGACTGCGCCGGCGATCTCAGTGACACGGTGCTGCAGTGGCGCGACGAGATCGCCGCCAAGACGCTGCTGGGCCCGACCATCTTCGCCTCCGGCGCCAAGCTGGAGGGCTACAAGCCGCTGTGGAAGGGCACGCAGGAGGTCGGCACGCCGGCGGAGGTGGGTCAGGCGCTGGACAAGCTGCGCAAGGACCGCGCGGACTTCGTCAAGATCACCGAGAACACCATGCGCGCCGAGATCTACCTGGACGCGCTGCGTCAGGCCAAAGCGCGCGGCCTGCCGAGCTCGGCGCACCTGCACGGCGCCGTGACACTGGACCAGGCGGCCGAGGCCGGCCTGGGCACCCTGGAGCACTTGAACTACCTGCTGCGCGCCGCCACGCCGAAGGAGGCCGAGCTGACGTCCCAGGTCGCCGCCGGCACCCTCACGGCACGTTCGGCTGCTGAACAGAGCCTGGCCACCTTCGACGAAGCCACGGCCCGCGCCGCCTTCAAGCGCCTGGCGTCGCACGGTACGGCCGTCGTGCCGACGCTGTCGGTCATCCGCATCACCGCCTATCTGGATCAGGATGACCATGCCAACGACGACTATCTGAAGTACATCGGCCCCAAGCTGCGCCAGACCTATGACTGGCGCGTCAAGCGCGCTGCGCTGGACGGGCCGGACGCCATTGCCTACCGACATGCGAGCTACGAGAAGACGGCGCGGCTGCTGCCGTTGCTGGCCGAGGCCGGTGTTGAGATCGTTGCCGGTACGGATGCGGGCTTCCTGAACAGCTTCGATTACCCGGGCCAGGCCTTGCACGACGAGATGGCCGTCTATGTGCGTTCCGGCCTCACACCGGCGCAGGCGCTGCGCTCGGCCGTCGTGGCGGGCCCGCGTTTCCTTGGCAAGCTGGACGACTATGGCGCGCTGGCCGAAGGCAAGACAGCAGACATCGTGGTGTTGAAGGCCAACCCGCTGCAGGACATTGCCGCGACGCGCCAGATCGACGCCGTCGTCACGCGGGGCCGCCTGCTGGATCGCCAGCACCTGGATGCGATGCTGGCCGGAGTGCGCGACTGGGTGGCTACGCAATGAGGGCAAAGCCTCAAGTCTGGGGCCCGGCGACGCTGAGCGAGTTCGACGGGGTGCGCTTCCTGCACCTGGACTCGATCTGGGTGCAGGGCGCAATGCGCATCCGCAAGCCCGACCAGCTCGAACTCGAGTACATCCAGCGCATGTGCGCCTGGATGATGTGGCGCGACCCGACCGCGCTGGGCGCGGGCCATGCCGTGCAGCTGGGCCTGGGGGCCGCTGCGCTGACGCGCTTCTGCCATGGCACGCTGAAGATGAGGACCACGGCCGTCGAGATCAATCCCGAGGTCATCGCTGCTTGCCGACAGTGGTTCCGGTTGCCGGCCAACGACGCGCGGCTGGAGGTCGTCAACGAGGACGCCGCTCGCTGGGTCCAGGACGATGCCCATCTGCAGACGGTCGACGTACTCAACGTCGACCTCTATGACCACGATGCCGCCGCGCCGGTGCTGGATGACGAAGCCTTCTACGCCGCCTGTCGCGGCGTGCTGGCCGACGGCGGGTTGATGACGGTGAACCTGTTCGGCCGCAGCGCCAGCTTCGCGCGCAGCGCTCTTCGCATTGCGCGGGCCTTCGGGTCGGACCAGGTCTGGAGCCTGGCGCCGACGAAGGAGGGCAACACCGTCGTCGTCGCGGCGCGCGGCGTGCAGGTGCCGCATCGCGACGTGCTGGAGCAGCGCGCGGCTAACATCGAATCGCGCTTCAAGCTGCCGGCCCGCAAGTGGCTCAGGCTTGTCAGGCCGTTGCCGATGAGCATCCTCAACGCACTCTGAGACCCGCCTCGATGTCGACCAAGCCTAAGCACTCGGTTCCCACCTCCAAGACCGAGGGCCGCCTGGACTGGCGCCAGCTGTTGCACTGGTTGCTGGAGGACGGGCTCGTCGACGAACCACAGGTGCAGCGCACGGAGCAGCGCTTTGCCGCGGGCGACAGCTCGCTGCACCCGCTGGTGCGGCTGGGGCATGCCAGCCTGGTGCGACTGTCCACCGGCAAGCCGCTGGACGTGGAGGCGCTGTCCGAGTGGCTGGCCGTGCGCGCCAAGCTGCCCTATTTGCGCATCGACCCGCTGAAGGTGGACGTGGGCCGCGTCGGCGATGTGATGTCCATAGGCTATGCCGAAGCCAAGCGCTGCCTGCCGGTGCAGTTCGGCGTGAACGACGTGACGATCGCGACGTCGGAGCCCTTCGAGACGAGCTGGGTGGCGCAGATCGAGTCGCATGTCCGCAAGCCCATCAAGCTGGTCGTCGCCAACCCGCTGGACATCGCGCGCTACACGACTGAGTTCTTCACGCTCGCGCGCTCGGTGCGCGCCGCGGCCAAGGCCGGCGAACAGAGCCAGGTGGCAAGCTTCGAACAGCTTGTTGAGCTGGGCCGGACCAACAAGCAGCTCGATGCCAACGACCAGGGCGTCGTGCAGGTTGTCGACTGGCTGTGGCAGTACGCCTTCGACCAGCGCGCCTCGGATATCCATCTGGAGCCGCGCCGCGAGATGGGCGTCATCCGCTTCCGCATCGACGGCGTGCTGCACACGGTCTACCAGTTGCCACCCACGGTGATGAGCGCGATGACCTCTCGCATCAAGCTGCTGGGCCGCATGGACGTGGTGGAGAAGCGCCGCCCGCTGGATGGGCGCATCAAGACGCGCAACCCGGCGGGCGACGAGGTGGAGATGCGCCTGTCGACGTTGCCCACCGCCTTCGGCGAGAAGATGGTCATGCGCATCTTCGACCCCGACACCGCGGTCAAGGACCTCTCGTCGCTGGGCTTTGGTCAGCATGACTCCGACCGCTGGGAGGGCCTCGTCAAGCAGCCCCACGGCATCATTCTCGTGACGGGCCCGACCGGCAGCGGCAAGACGACCACCCTGTACTCCACACTGAAGCGGCTGGCGACCGACGAAGTCAATGTCTGCACCATCGAAGACCCGATCGAGATGATCGAGCCGGCCTTCAACCAGACCCAGGTTCAGAACGTGCTGGACTTCGGCTTCGCCGAGGGACTGCGCGCGCTGATGCGCCAGGACCCGGACATCATCATGGTGGGCGAGATCCGGGATCTTGAGACGGCCGAGATGGCCATCCAGGCCGCGCTGACGGGCCACCTCGTCTTCAGCACGCTGCACACCAACGATTCGGTTTCAGCCATCACACGGCTGATGGACCTGGGCGTGCCGAGCTATCTGATCAGCGCGACCGTCATCGGCGTGCTGGCCCAGCGCCTCGTGCGCACGCTGTGCCCGCATTGCAAGCAGCCCGACCCCGTCGTCACGCGCGAGAGCCTCAACGAGCTGGTGCGCCACTGGCGCCTGGGCGGCGGCGTGAAGCCCTACAAGCCGGTGGGCTGCCTCGAGTGCCGCAATACCGGCTTCCGCGGCCGTGCAGGACTTTATGAGCTGCTGACGGTAAGCGAAGGTGTCAAGGGTGCGATGGCCGACCTGACTGCACTGCGCCGCCAGGCTGTTCAGGAGGGGCTGCGCCCGTTGCGGCTGGCCGGCGCAATGAAGGTGGCCGAGGGGGTCACCACCGTGGAGGAAGTGCTGCGCAGCACGCCGTCCTGGGAGGGCTGAACCAGGGCGTGGGCGTGGACCATGCTTACGTGTAATCCACAGGCGGGCGGCCCCGGAGCCACTGCCAGAATCGCCGCCAACAGACAGCGCGGCCTCCGGCGCGCCGGAGGCGACAGACGATGAAGATCAAAAGCCAGCGGGACTTCTGGTCCGGGCTGATGTTCCTGGTGGCGGGCATAGCGTTCGCTTGGGGGGCGACCGAATACTCCTTTGGCACCTCGGCCCGACCTGGCCCCGGGTACTTTCCGTTCGGGCTTGGCATCCTGCTGGCGCTGCTCGGCGGGCTGGTGCTGTTCAAGGCGCTGACGCTTGAGTCAGAGGGGGGCGATCCGGTCGGCACCATTGCTTGGCGACCGCTGCTGGTCATCGTCGCCGCCATTGTCGTTTTCGGTGTGGCGCTGCCGCGCCTGGGGCTGGCCTGCACGCTGCCGCTGCTCATCGCGCTGTCGTCGCTGGCGGGTGACCAGTTCCGCTGGCGCGACGTGCTGGTC
>NZ_DASWYS010000308.1:0-2341 GCF_036404855.1 Roseateles sp. | reverse complement strand
CGAGCGGGATGAAGGGGGCGGTGGCTCGATCCATCGCTTCCGTCCTCAGTTGAGACCGACCTTGGAGCCCTTGACCACCACGTCGCTGTCTGCCTTGATGTTGATCTTTCCCGATCCCTGCAGCGTGATGTCCTTGCCCTTGATCTGGATGGTCCCGTCCTTCTTCATCGTGATGCTGGCGCTCCCTGTCTTGATCGTGACCGAGTCCCCGGCATCGATGACGAGGTTCTTGCCCACCTTCAGGTGGTCGTCGTTCGTGACGCTGGCGTTGCGCCCCTTGCCGACGGTGGTCGACTGGTCTCCGCCGACGCTGATCGTCCGGTTGCTGCCGACGTCGGTGCTCTGGTTGGCACCCACGTTCGTGCTCTGGTTCGCGCCCACGCTGATGCTCTGAGCCGCACCGACCGCGACGGTCTGCGCAGCACCGATGGCCACCTCCTGCGCGGCGCCGATGGCGATGGTCTCGTTGACGCCCACCGAATGGGTGCGCTGCAGCGCCACCGTCGCGGTCTCGCTGGCGCCGACGCTGATGCTGCGGCTGCTGCCTATCGTGATGGACTCGTTGGCGCCCACGCTCTCGGTGCGGTTGATGCCGATCGTGATTTGCTCGTTCTGGTCCACCGTCTCCGTGCGGTTCTGGTGGATGGTGATCGTCTCGTTCTTGTCCACGGTTTCCGTGCGCTGGCCATGGACGGTGATGGTCTCGTTGTTGTCGACGGTCTCGGTGCGGTCGTGCTTGACCTGCGTGGTCTCATCGTGGTCGATGGTCTTCTTGCGGTCATGCCCCACCCAATGCGTCTCGTCGTTCTCGACCTCGATGTCCTGGTTCTTTTCGGCATGCAGCCAGACCTGCTCGCTGCCCTTCTTGTCTTCGAATCGCAGCGCATTGGCGTTGCCGTAGGCGCCCCCCTTGCTGCTGCGGGTCAGCACGCCGCTTTGCGTCGCATTGGCCGGCAAATCCCAGGGGGGCATCTGGTCGGCGTTGTAGACGCGGCCGGTCACGAGAGGCTGATCCGGGTCACCCTCGAGGAAATCAATCACCACCTCCTGGCCGATGCGAGGCAGCTGGACGAAGCCGAAGCTCTTGCCGGCCCAGGGGCTGGAGACGCGCACCCAGCAGGAGCTCTTCTCATCCTTCTTGCCCAGGCGGTCCCAGTGGAACTGCACCTTCACGCGGCCGTACTTGTCGGTGAAGATCTCGTCGCCCGCGGGGCCGACCACCACGGCTGTCTGCGGGCCCTGCACGAAGGGCTTGGGCGTGCGGCGCGGCGGGCGGTAGGTCTGGTCCGCCGGGATGGCCTCGAAGCTGCATTGCAGCCCGCCGGGGCCGCCGCCGGCCTCGCCGCCCTGGTCGCGTGCGCTGAGCCGGATCTGCGTACACAGGTAGTCGGCGTTCATGTCCTCGCGCGGATGGCGCGCCAGCGTGAAGCTGCGGCCGGGTGCCATGGCATGCGAGACGCACTGGCCGGCACTCTGGTCGAAGCGGCATTGCTGCTCATCGAGGCGGTCGTCCACCATCTGCTGGCCGTCGGATTTTTGAACGTAGTCGCCCTGGAAGTCGAACAGTTCCAGCGCAGCGAAGTCATGCTCGCGCGGGTTCTTCTGTGTCACCTCCAACGTCATGGCAGGGCGCTCGAAGTCGTAGCTGCGCAGCGCGGCGGAACCCGACTTGACGGCGCGTGCGGCCTGCCAGTCGGAGACGTAGTCCAGGTCGGGCGGCAACTGGCCTTCGTTGCCGTAGAAGGGCAGCGTCCTGTCGCCCGCGATGGGGTCGTGCGAGCTCGGTGCGTCGACCAGCACCAGCTTGTGTTCGCCCTCGGCATGCTCGAAGTACCAGTAGATCCCTTCGTCCTCCAGCAGCCGGGCGACAAAGTTGAAGTCGGTCTCACGGTACTGCACGCAGTAGATGCGCTTGCGGTAGCTGCGCAGCAGGTTGAAGTGGTAGCTGGCCTGGCCGCTGTAGTCCTTGAACACGGCCTCGACAATCTCGGGCACTGTCTGTTCCTGGAAGATGCGGCAGTCGGCGCGGCGCGTCAGCAGCCACAGCCAAGGACGCACGGTGGCCTGATAGCTGAACGCGCCATGGCTGTGGTGGCCCACCGAGAAGCGCGTGACGATGCCGCAGAAGTGGCGCCGCCCCCCCTCTCGCAGGCGAACCGACAGGTCGAGGGGCTTGCCGAGCAGCTTCTCGGGCGCGATGTCGGCCTTGGAGCTGAGCAGGGCGAGCTGCATTTCCTCCAAGGCACTCAAGCCGGCGGTATGCGTCATGGCCTCGAAGCGCAGGTCCTCCGCGGGCAGCGGCGTTTTGAGGGAGAAGGGCGTGGGCGATGCCATGGGTGGT
>NZ_DASWYS010000307.1:0-1792 GCF_036404855.1 Roseateles sp. | reverse complement strand
TCGAAGGCCTTCAGCACCGCCCGGGTGCGGTCGCGCACGCCCAGCTTGGAAAGGATGTTGGAGACGTGGTTCTTGATGGTGCCTTCGGCCACGCCCAGCGAGTTGGCGATCTCCTTGTTGGAGAAGCCGCTGGCCATGAGGCGGAGGATTTCGGTCTCGCGGTCGGTCAGCGGGTCCGGTCGGTCCAGGCTGACGAACTCGTTGCGCATGTGTTCCAGCCCGGACAGCAGGCGCTGGGTGACGGCCGGCTGCACCAGCGAGCCCCCGTCGGCCACCGTACGGATCGCGCCGACCAGTTGTTCCAGCGAGACGTCCTTCAGCAGGTAGCCCTTGGCGCCCGCCTTCAGCCCGGCCAGCACCAGCTGGTCGTCGTCGAAGGTGGTCAGGATGATGGTGGGTGGCAGCTGGCCCGCGCGGGCCAGCGCCTGCAGGGCCTCGAGACCCGACATCACCGGCATGCGCATGTCCATCAACACCACGTCGGGCTTGACCTGCGGGACCAGATCCACGGCCTGCTTGCCGTCGGCGGCCTCGGCCACGACCTCGATGCCGTCGTCCAGCGCCAGCAGGGAGCGGATGCCCTGGCGCACCAGGGTTTGATCGTCGACCAGACAGACACGGATCACGGGGTTCCTCCGGAGCTGAGCTCGGGTGTGGGTTCGGGTTGGGGAATGGAAAGGGGAGTGAGCGCGGGGGCCGCCTCGGTGACGGGCAAGGCGATATGCAGGCAGAAGCCATGCCCCGGGCGCGTTTCGATGCGCAACTCGCCGCCGTACTGGACCAGGCGCTCGCGCATGCCGGTCAGGCCGTTGCCGGCCACCACCTGCTGGCTGCCGGCGCCGTCGTCGCGCGCGTCGATCAGGATCCGGGCGCCGTCGCGCCGGCAGTGCAGCCAGAGATGCCGGGCGCCGGCGTGGCGCACCGCGTTGGTGATGATCTCCTGGGTGCAACGGAGCAAGACATGGGCGCGGTGCGGGTCTTCGAGGGTCAGCGGCTCCTCGATGTCCATGTGGATGGCCAGCGACGGCACCTTCTCGGCCAGTGGCAGCAGCGCCGCGCCGAGGTCGATCGATCCGCTGTCGCGCAACTGGCTGACCGCCTCGCGCACGTCGGTCAGCAGCAACCGGGCCAGCGTATGCGCCTGGCGTACGTGTTCCTGCGCCCGCCCTTCGGTCATGTGCCCGGCGACTTCCAGGTTCAGGCTAAGCGCGGTCAGGTGGTGGCCCAGCAGGTCGTGCAGCTCCCGCGAAATGCGGGTGCGCTCGTTGACGCGGGCGCTTTCGGCCAGCAGCACCCGCGTGGCGCGCAACTCCGCGTTGAGCCGACGCTGTTCCTCGCGCGCCTGGGCCTGCTGGCGCGCCACGTAGGTAGTGATGAGCACGAAGGCGGCGAAACCCACGTAGAACATCGACTGGAAGAGCGCCTCCCAGAAATTGAAGTCGTCGCGCGCCATGAACGATGGCACCAGCAGCACGTGCGCGGCGAGCAGCCAGGCCACCGCGAAGCGCAATTCCAGCAGCCAGGGCAGCACGCCGGCCATGATCAGCAGCAGCACCGCGCCCAGGCCGGTCTGGGTATAGAAGCCCACGCCGATGGCGGTCGCCGTCAGCACCATCGCCAGCGGGACGTTCCACGCCACCGGCAGGCTGTCGCGACGGCCGTCCAGGGCCCGTGTGGCGAGCCAGTAGACACCGCCGAAACTGAAGTAGCACAGGGCCGTCAGCGGCAGGTTCACGCCCTGCCCGTCCGTTCCGCTGGACGGCGGCAGCACCCATACGTTCAGGATGATGGG
>NZ_DASWYS010000306.1:0-6372 GCF_036404855.1 Roseateles sp. | reverse complement strand
CGCGCCAACTGCTCAGCCGGCCGGTCAGGCGCAGCCGGCGCAACAGCACCCGGTTCAGTGTGACGGCCAGCAGCGGCAGCGCGAGCGCGCTGAGCACGGGCGCTGAAATCAGCAGATCCAGCGCCGCGCCGGGGTCGGCCGGGGTCTTGAAGAACAGGGGCAGGCCGGCGCCAAGCAGCAGCCCGGCCATGACCAAGGGCAGCACCCATGCACTGAGTCGCCACAACGCCAGCAGGCCCAGGGCGGCCAGCAGCATGGGGATCAGGAGGTCCTGGGCCGGTACCGCGCCGGCGGGCTGGGGCAGGCGCAGCAGTGGCGGCAGCGCGCCGCCGGCCAGGTCCCAGGCGGTGACCAGGCCGCCGCCCAGGCCGGCCAGAGCGGCCTGGCTGACGCGTCGCATCCGGCGCCAACTGCGGCGGTTGCGGATGCGGCGAGGGCCGGGCGGCGGGGTCGTGGAGGGGGGGGCCTGTACGCTCAGGTCGGCCTCTGGCTCATGGCCGGAGGAGTCCGGAACGCCGGAGTGCAGGTGCATGGGTTAGGCCCCGGTCCGGTCCTGTGGCGGCAGGGCTTGTGCGTGACCTGCAGCGGGATGGGAGGGGGCAGCCATGGGGCGAATCTCGTCGCGCAGCGGCTGCCGCGATCCCGGGAGAAACCCGTGAATCGAGGCGGCAGACAGTGTCACGAAGGGCATGGCGCAGTTTAGGCGCGCGCCTATTGCAAAAGAAAAGGGCCATCCCGTAGATGGCCCTTACCTGGGGGAGGCGCGCGGCAGGCGCCTCAGGGTTTCTTTAGAGAAGTGCGCGCGTCAGACGGCGAAATCGGTCAGCTTCGCACCACCGGCCACGGCGGCTTTCAGCCATTTGGGCTGCAGGCCACGGCCGCTCCAGGTTTCACCGGTCGCCTGATTGCGATATTTGGCGGCCACCTTGGAGACCTTGACTGGCTTGGGCGTGCGCATGCTGAGGTCCGCCACCGTCAGGCCATATTCGCTCATCAGGGATTTGACCTTGGCAACGGCTTCGCTGCGTTCGCGCTCCTTGGTTTGGCTGATCTGCTCATCAAGCGCCGCGCGTTGGGCC
Organism: Roseateles sp.; assembly: GCF_036404855.1. Classification (GTDB taxonomy): domain Bacteria; phylum Pseudomonadota; class Gammaproteobacteria; order Burkholderiales; family Burkholderiaceae_C; genus Pelomonas. Next base: position 5,293 of record NZ_DASWYS010000306.1, on the reverse strand, counting down.
AGGAGTTCCTTGAGATTGGACATGCTGCTATTCCTCTTGCGATTTGACCGGTGAGACTCCCGATGGCTGACATCGAGGCCTCGGAGGAGCTGGGCACGGGGCCCGGCAATTATCTCCGCCAGCGAATTAAATCGCGGACCGGGGATTCAGGCAAGAGTTTTCTCGGAACATGGGCAACGGGTTTGAATCCGATGCGGAAAACCTCATGGCAGGGGATTCGGCCCGAGGGCGCAGCATGGCGCGGATTGACGGATACCCCATGGAGCGATGGGCGGCATGTGAGGTGCCGGTATTTGCCGTGACGAATGCCACGGCGGGCGCATGAGGAATACGCCGGTCAGTTCGACGGCGGCACGTAGCCAGCCACCTGCTCGGCACCGCTGCCAAAGAAGAATTGCTCTGCCTGACGCATCAAGTATTGACGGGCGCGCTGGTCGGCGAGGTTGAGCCGGTTTTCATTGACGAGCATGGTCTGATGCTTCATCCAGGCGGCCCAGGCCTCCTTGCTGACGGTTTCCCAAACTCGCTTGCCGAGTTCCGTGTGCACGGGGTAGGGCGGGAAGTCCAGCCCTTCGGCTTCCTTCTTCAGATAGGCGCATTGAACGACGCGGGGCATGGCGGACTCCTAAGACACGAAAAGGGAAAACGGCCGGCACTTTAGCGTGCGGGCCGTTTGGGCAGGCGCGGCGGGGCTTAGTTGAATCGTTTGACCAGCACCAGCGAGCGGCGGTCCCAGTTGTATTTGCGCTTGCGTTCCTCGGGCAGCCATTCGGGGTCGACTTGCTGGAAGCCGCGCTTGATGAACCAGTGCATCGTGCGCGTGGTCAGCACGAAGATGCTGTCCAGCCCCATGGCTTTCGCGCGCTGCTCGATGCGCTTGAGCAGCCGGTCGCCGTCGCCCTGGCCCTGCACTTCGTTGGACACCGTCAGGGCCGCCATCTCGGCCGTGCGGGCTTCAACATAGGGGTAGAGGGCCGCGCAGCCGAAGATGACGCCATCGTGCTCAATGACGGTGTAGAGCTCGGCGTCGCGCTCGATCTCGGTCCGGCTGCGCTTGACCAGCGTGCCATCGCGCTCGAAGGGTTCGATGAGCTTGATGATGCCGGCGACGTCGTCCGACGTCGCCTCGCGCAGGCTTTCGAGCTTCTCGTCGACGACCATGGTGCCGATGCCGTCGTGGGTGTAGACCTCTTGAAGCAGCGCGCCATCGGCTGCGAACGGGATGATGTGCGTGCGCTCCACGCCGGCGCGGCAGGCCTCGGCGCAATGACGCAGGTAGAAGGCCACCTCCGTGGGCTCGGGCGTCGGGCCGGCCTTCGCAAGCATGCGGTCGGCGTCGGCCAGGGCCAATTCGGTGTCGATGGGGCTTTCGGGGTCGTTCGGGTCTTCACGGACACCGGGCACCTCGCAGACGAACAGCAGCTTGTCGGCCTGCAGCGCGATGGCTGTGGAGGTGGCGACGTCTTCCATCGACAGGTTGAAAGCCTCGCCTGTGGGGGAAAAGCCGAACGGCGACAGCAGCACGATGGCGCCGATGTCGATGGCGCGCTGGATCGCCGCGCCGTCGACCTTGCGGACCAAACCGGAATGCTGGAAGTCCACGCCGTCGACGATGCCGACCGGCCGGGCGGTCAGGAAGTTGCCGGACACGACGCGCACGGTGGCATTGGCCATCGGCGTGTTGGGCAGGCCTTGGCTGAATGCGGCCTCGATCTCGAAACGCAACTGGCCCGCGGCCTCCTGGGCGCAGTCCAGCGCAACGGCGTCGGTGATCCGGCGGCCGTGGCTGTAGCGCGGCGTCTGGCCCTTGGCGGCAAGCTGTTCGTTGACCTGGGGCCGGAAGCCGTGCACGAGGACAACCTTGATGCCCATGGCGTGCAGGATGGCCAGATCCTGCACGAAGGCGTTCAGCTTGCCGGCCGCGACCAGCTCGCCCGGCATGCCGACGACGAAGGTCTCGCCGCGGTAGGCGTGGATGTATGGCGCCACGGCACGGAACCAGGGCACAAAGGTGTGAGGAAAGACGAGGCCTGTCATTTCCGAATTGTGGAGCCTGCGCACCCCACTTGACGCTGTCATGTTCGACGTCGAGCATGACCGCTTCACAACCCGGAGACTGCGATGAAGGACTATCAAGATGTCTACATGACTCCCGGCGCCTTCAGCTGGAATGAGCTGTCCACGCCCGATCCCAAGGCCGCCTGTGCGTTCTACGGTGCGCTGTTCGGCTGGAGTTTTGACACCATGAAGCTGGGTGAGGGCGACTACCAAGTCGTCAAGGTTGGCGAGGTCGCGGTGGGGGGTGTCATGAAGCAGCAGCAGCCCGGCCCGGCGCTATGGGGCCCCTACGTCACGGTCGAATCCTGCGACGCCACTGTCGAGAAGGCGAAGGGCCTGGGAGCAACGGTGTGCGCCGGGCCATTTGACATCCCGACCGTCGGACGCATGGCGGTGTTGCAGGACCCGCAAGGCGCTGTCATGCAGGTCATCAGCTACTTCCCACGTGAGGAGTGAGCGGGTGCGGGACAATCCCGCCCCAATGAATTCCGAACGATCCGAGAGCCGGTTGCCTCAACCGGCTCTTTCCATTTCATTTCCCGAATCGCTGCCGGTTTCCGGCCGTCGCGACGAAATCATGGCGGCGCTGGCCCAGCACCAGGTCATCATCGTGTGCGGCGAGACCGGTTCGGGCAAGACGACGCAGTTGCCCAAGATCGCGCTGGCCATGGGACGTGGGCGCGTCAACGGCGGCGGCCTGATCGGCCACACCCAGCCGCGGCGCATCGCCGCCAGCAGCGTAGCCAAGCGCATCGCCGAGGAACTGAAGACGCCACTTGGCGACGTGGTGGGCTACAAGGTGCGCTTCCAGGACCGGCTGTCCAAGGGTGCGTCGGTCAAGCTGATGACGGACGGCATCCTGCTGGCCGAGACGCAGAGCGACCCGCTGCTAAAGGCCTACGACACGCTGATCATCGACGAGGCCCACGAGCGCAGCCTCAACATCGATTTCCTTCTGGGCTACCTGCGCGAGCTGCTGCCGCGCCGGCCGGACCTGAAGATCGTCGTCACGTCGGCCACCATTGACGCCGATCGCTTCGCACAGCATTTCGCGTCGGCCCGGGGGCCGGCGCCGGTGATGATGGTGTCGGGCCGACTGTTCCCGGTCGAGCAGCGCTACCGGCCGTTCGAGGAGAGTCGCGAGTACGACCTGAACAACGCGATCACTGACGCGGTGGACGAGCTATGGCGCGAGGGGGGCGGCGACGTGCTGGTGTTCCTGCCTGGCGAGCGCGAGATTCGCGAAGCGGCCGAGGCGCTTCGCAAGCACCATCCGCCCGGCGTGGACATCCTGCCGCTGTTTTCGCGGCTGTCCGAAGCCGACCAGAACAGGGTTTTCGAGCCGCACGGCGCGCGTCGCATCGTGCTGGCCACCAATGTGGCCGAGACCTCGCTGACGGTGCCTGGCATCCGCTACGTCATCGACCCCGGGTTGGCTCGCGTGAAGCGTTACAGCTACCGCAACAAGGTCGAGCAGCTGCTGATCGAGAACATCAGTCAGGCTGCAGCCAACCAGCGCGCCGGCCGCTGCGGTCGGGTCTCCAACGGCATCTGCGTGCGGTTGTACAGCGAGAAGGACTTCAACGAACGGCCCAGGTTCACAGACCCTGAGATCCTGCGCAGCAGCCTGGCCGGCGTCATCCTGCGCATGAAATCGCTGCACCTGGGTGACGTGGAACGCTTCCCGTTCATCGAGGCACCCCGGCCCAAGGCCATCGCCGACGGCTACCAGCTGCTCAACGAACTGGGTGCCGTGGACGACGCCAACGACCTCACGGACCTGGGCAAGGAGCTGTCGCGCCTGCCCCTGGACCCGCGCGTGGGTCGAATGATCCTGGAAGCCCGTCAGCGCCATGCGCTGACGGAGGTGCTGGTGATCGCATCGGCGTTGTCAGGCCAGGACGTGCGCGACCGCCCGCAGGAAGCCGCGCAGGCCGCGGACGAAAAGCACAAGAAGTTCGACGACGAGAAGTCGGAATTCATGGGCTATCTGAAGCTGTGGAAGTGGCTTGGCGACTCCAGAGGCGGGGAAGGCGAACACAAGCTGTCGCACCGCAAGTACGAGGCGCTGTTGCGGGAGAACTTCGTCAGCCCGCGCCGCGTGCGCGAGTGGCGCGACGTGCATTCGCAGCTGCAGACCGTCGTCGCTGAGCATGGCTGGCGGCTCAATGCCAGCGCGGCGACCTACGAGCAAGTGCACCTGTCCATGCTGGCCGGCCTGTTGGGCAACATCGGGCAGAAGAGCGACGACGAAGACTGGTATCTCGGCGCTCGCGGCATCAAGTTCTACCGCCACCCCGGAGCTCACCTCAGCAAGAAGCCGGGCCGCTGGATCGTCGCGGCCGAACTGGTCGACACATCGCGCCTGTATGGCCGTGGCTTGGCCAACATCGAACCGCAATGGTTGCCGCCGATCGCCGGGCATCTAATCAAGACGCAGCTGTTGGAGCCGCACTGGGAGAAGAAGGCGGCCGAGGTCGTTGCGCTGGAGCGTGCGACGCTGTACGGCATCGTGCTGTACAGCAACAAGCGCGTGAACTTCGGTCGCGTGGATGCCGGGGCGGCGCGAGAGATCTTCATCCGCGAGGGCCTGGTCAACGACGAGCTGCCCGAGGACCTTGCGCGTCAACTGCCGTTCATTGGCCACAACCGTCGCCAGATCAGCAAGGTCGAGGCGCTGGAGCACAAGTCGCGCCGCCAGGACGTGCTGGTAGATGACGAGCTCATCTACGCCTTCTACGACGACAAGCTGCCGGCCAACGTGTTCTCCGGCAGCACGCTGCTGAAGTGGTGGCGCGAAGCCAGCAGGGGCAACGACAAGCTGCTGCAGCTCAGCCAGGATGAGCGGATGCGCCACGAGGCCGCGGGCGTCACCAGCGAGGCCTTTCCCAAGGTCATTCGCCTGGGGGGCGTGGACTGCGCGGCCCACTATCTGCACCAGCCGGGCGATGCGCGCGACGGTCTGACGGTGACGGTGCCCATCTTTGCGCTGAACCAGGTCAGCGAGGAGCGTGCCGAGTGGCTGGTGCCCGGCATGCTGGCGCAGAAGGTCACGGCGCTGCTGAAGAGCCTGCACCAGAAGCCGCGCGCGAGGTTGACGCCGCTGCCGGACTTCGTCGCCGAGTTCATCGAACTGCATCAGTTCGCGCAAGGCGGTCTCGTCGACGTGCTGCTGAAAGCCGTCAAGGAGCGCACCCAGCTCGCCGTGCAGCGCAATGACTTCAAGCTGGAGCAA
>NZ_DASWYS010000305.1:0-4139 GCF_036404855.1 Roseateles sp. | reverse complement strand
GGGTGCAGCGTCGTGAAGGGGTAGTCGGCAATCTTGGGCTTGGCGTTGGAGATGGCCGTGATCAGCGTGGACTTGCCCGCATTGGGCTGACCCAGCAGGCCGACGTCGGCCAGCACGCGCAGTTCCAGCCGCACCTTCTTGATCTCGCCCGGCCAGCCCGGCGTCTTCTGACGCGGCGCGCGGTTGGTCGAGGTCTTGAAATGCAGGTTGCCGAAGCCGCCATCGCCGCCCTTGCACAGCAGGATGCGCTCACCCGGCTCCAGCAACTCGCCGATGACGGACTCGGTTTCCAGGTCCGTGATGATGGTGCCGACCGGCATGCGCAGCACGATGTCATCGGCGGCGGCGCCGAAGCAATCGGAGCCGCGACCAGCCTCGCCGTTGCGTGCCTCGTGGCGGCGCGCATAGCGGTAGTCGATCAGCGTGTTCAGGTTGCGGTCGGCTTCGGCCCAGACGCTGCCGCCCTTGCCGCCGTCGCCGCCGTCCGGCCCGCCGAACGGGATGAATTTTTCGCGGCGAAAGCTCGCGCAGCCGGCGCCACCGTTACCGGCGGCGACATCGATGGTGGCTTCGTCAACGAATTTCATGGCGGGCTGCCATCGTAATGGCTGGGGTTGCGGCCAGCGTGCCGTCGTGTGACGCGCCAGACTTCAGAAATGACAAAGCCCCGGGCAGGCCGGGGCTCAGGGAGTCGGGCGATGCGCTCGCCCGAGATGGCTGCCCTTCAGGCGGCCAGCGGCGTGACGACGACCGTCGCGCGGTTGCTCGCACCCTTGGTGGTGAAGCTGACGTGGCCATCGACCAGCGCAAACAGCGTGTGGTCCTTGCCGATGCCAACGTTCACACCGGGGTGGAACTTGGTGCCGCGCTGGCGAACGATGATCGAACCAGCGGAGATCAGTTCACCGCCGTAAGCCTTGACGCCCAGCATCTTGGGCTTGGAGTCGCGGCCGTTCCGTGTGGAACCGCCGCCTTTTTTCTGTGCCATGAGTTAGCTCCTAGAAATTAGCGAGAAGAGAGGGATCAGCCGTTGACCGCGCTGATTTCCAGCTCGGTGTAGTTCTGGCGATGGCCTTGGCTCTTCTTGTAGTGCTTGCGACGGCGCATCTTGAAGATGCGAACCTTGTCGTGCTTGCCATGGCTGACGACCTTGGCACTGACGGTGGCGCCAGCGACCAGCGGAGCGCCGACGGTCAGGCCGTCGCCGCTGCCAACTGCCAGCACTTGGTCGAGGGTGACCTCAGCGCCAACTTCCGCGTCGAGCAACTCGACCTTGATCTTTTCGCCAGCAGCAACCTTGTACTGCTTGCCGCCGGTTTTGATGACCGCGTACATGTTCTTCCTTTCGCACCTTGAGGTGCATCCACCCGGCTCCAGCAGCTCCGCGCCCGGCTTGCGCCGCGCACCGCTGCCCTCGTCGGGCCTTTTTGTCGATTTGATCTCTCCGCAGCAGGCGCGCCAAGGCGCACGAATTGCAAAGAGCCCACGAGTATACCCTGGGGTCAGAAAACAGGCAATGCCGCCCCCGCCTCACCTGCTGCAAGCCTTCCGACACCCGCCCGCGCCGGCCTCGACCCGGCCAGGGGTGGGCGCCCTTCCTATAATCCCTGGATCCCTAGCTTGAGAGTCCAGAGTGCGCGTCGAGACTGCCTCGCCCCCATCACAAGTCGCCGAGGTCCTCGCCCTGCTTGCCGCCGAGATGGCGCAGGTGGACGCCGTCATCGCCAAGCGTCTCAGCTCCGATGTGGCGCTGATCGACCAGATCTCCCACTACATCGTCCATGCGGGCGGCAAGCGCATGCGGCCCAAGCTCGTGCTGCTGTTCGCGAACGCACTGGGCTTCGACCAGGCCGCGCGCTTCGAACTGGCCGCCGTGGTCGAGTTCATCCACACGGCCACGCTGCTGCACGACGACGTCGTCGACGAATCCTCACTGCGCCGAGGCAAGCCGACTGCGAACGCGCTGTTCGGCAATGCGGCCAGCGTGCTGGTGGGCGACTTCCTCTATTCGCGTGCCTTCCAGATGATGGTGTCGGTAGACCGCATGCGCGTGCTGGAGGTGCTGGCGGAGGCGACCAACGTGATCGCCGAGGGCGAGGTCCTGCAGTTGATGAACATGCACGACCCGGACATCACCGTGGAGAGCTATCTGCGCGTGATCCGCTTCAAGACTGCCAAGCTCTTTGAGGCCAGCGCCCGCCTGGGAGCCGTGCTGGCCAAGGCGACGCCTGAGGTCGAGGAGGCCTGCGCCGCCTACGGCCGAGCGCTGGGCACTGCCTTCCAGCTCATCGACGACGTCCTCGACTACGAAGGCGACGCCCATGAACTCGGCAAGAACATTGGCGACGACCTGCGCGAGGGCAAGACGACGCTGCCGCTGTTGATCGCCATGGAGCGCGCCACGTCCGAACAGCGTGCGCTGCTGCGTCACGCCATCGAGGAAGGCGAGCAGGAGAAGCTGCAGGAGATCGTCGCCATCGTGCGCTCCACCGGCGCCCTGGAATCGACCCGCGAAGCCGCACGCACGGAGGCGCGACATGCCGCCGACTGCTTGAAGCTGCTGCCTCCCAACAAGTGGACAGAATCTCTGCTAGAATTCGCAATTCAGTCGGTTGAGCGGCATTCCTAAAGCCCCCAACCAGACGACATCGGGGTGTAGCTTAGCCTGGTAGAGCGCTACGTTCGGGACGTAGAGGCCGGAGGTTCGAATCCTCTCACCCCGACCAGGAATTTCCTTCTAGATCAAGCATTTACGCTGAATCACTCTAAACAAGCATGCATAGCTGTTCAGAGTAGTTTCAAGATCTGGTTGTCCCAAAGATGTCCCAAGACCTTCATGGTGCTTGGGACTTTTTTTTGCCTGCCTGCGCCCGCTTCTCTGCGGCACCGCACAACCCGTCGGGGTGACCCGCAAGAGCTTCGCGGCGTCGGCCTTTAGTACCGGCACAAACGGTGTGCAGTTGCGTGCGAGGAGTTGGATGGGATTCGTCATCGAATGTGGCCTGAGCGATGACAAGGAGTAGCGCAATCTGTTTATCGCCTTCCGAGTCAGAGCTCCATGGACACGGATGAGGCGATTGGCCGGCGCAATCAACTCAACATCCAAGTCGAAAATCACGACAATCGACTCATCCATCGCCATGGCAACGGAAGCGACCTACGTCTGGCAGCAGCCAGCTTGGCCAGATTTGCACTACGACCCGGTTCGCGTCGGCGCAGCGTTGGCCACCGCGAGGCGGGCGCAGGGCGTGGTCGAAGGGAAGCTGGCCGCACTGGGCTTTGAGCAGCGCCTAGAACTGGCGGCGGAAGCGTGGAGCCAGGAAGCCGTGGCCACGGCCGCCATTGAAGGCGAGCGGTTGGACCTCGCTGCCGTGCGCAGTTCGGTAGCAAGGCGCCTGGACGTGGGGAAGCAGGATGGCCCCAATGCTCCTCGCAACGTCGAGGGGCTGCTGGACATCATGGACGACGCGGTGACGCGCTGCGCAGATGCAATGACGGACGAGCGCCTGCATGCCTGGCAGGCGGCTCTCTTTCCGACCGGCTATTCCGGGATGACGAAGATTCGCGTCGGCGGCTACCGCGAGCATGCGGAACCCACGCAAATCGTCAGCGGGCGGGTCGGCCGCGAGCGCGTGCACTATGAGGCCCCACCTTCTGAGCGGGTGCCTCAGGAAATGGGCCAGTTGCTACAGTGGTTCAACGCAAGCGCCGAACCCGACACGTTGGTTCGCACGGCACTGACGCACCTGTGGTTCGAGACGATCCACCCGTGTCAGCGATCGGCATAAACCGGCCACCCGAGGATCGGCATATACCGGCCAGCTGAGCCGGTAGACAACGGCGACCAGGATCGGCATCTGCCGGCCAGCACGTGATCGGCATATACCGGCCAGTGCAGGATCGGCATATAGCGGCCACTGCGTGATCGGCGTTTACCGGCCACTGGCCAGTCTTGAAGGGCGTCTCGAGTCTTCAACCACCCCACCGCTACCGTCCCGGGCTTTCGTTGCCTGGAGGGCTGGCAGGTGGGTCGCAGAAGGATCGAGATGTTCCAGTACCGACAAGTGCTCGTGCGGCTGCGCGCGGGCGACACGGCGCGCGAGATAGCGCGCAGCGGCCTGCTGGGCCGCGACAAGATC
>NZ_DASWYS010000304.1:0-3293 GCF_036404855.1 Roseateles sp. | reverse complement strand
GGTGTCGCGTATCGACGCGCCCGGGCATGGTCGTGGACGTGGGCTGGCGGCGACAGCGCCGAAAGTCATGCGCGCGCGTGCCGGTGCTGCCCGCATGGGCTAGCCTTGCGGATCGGCTTTTCGGAGCACTTCAAAGATGGGCGGCGCATCCACCACTCCCGGTCCTGCCGGCGCGGGCGAGAACCGGCCTGCGGTCAACGCGGGCACGCTCGCCCGCATGGCCACGCCGGTACCGGCCGGCAACGACCGGCGCCTGTTCGACAGTGCCCGTCAGGCGCTGGAGGCCGAGATCGCCAACGTCGGCACCCATGGCGCGATCGACGGTGCGACCCGCCTGGCCTATGCGCGGCAGGTGCGTGCAGCCGCCGACGAGTTGGCGGCGCAGGCCGCGGCGGGACGCATCGGCTGGCGTGAGGCCGCCGAACAGGCGCACGGACTGCGCCATTCGGTCATGGAGATCATGCGAGGTCGCAGCACGCCGGTCGGGCGTGCCTTTGCCGAGTGGCTCAAGAGCGAGGGGCTGACGCTCAACGAGCTCATCGCCCGCTACACGGTCAGGCTGCATGGCGCCGGCGCCGACTTCAATGCGCTGAGTGCGGCACAGAAGGAGGCGGTTTATGCCGAAATCGTGGCTGCAGCCGGGCGGGCCAACCCGCGAGTCACGGCCTGGATGCGAGGGGCCTCGCGCGCCGGGCGCGGCCTGCTCGTGCTCTCGTTGGCGTTGTCGATCTATCAAATCGCGACGGCCGAGAACAGGCTCGAGGCCGCCAAGCGCGAGGCCGCCGTCACTGGGGGCGGCATTGCAGGCGGTATCGCGGGCGGCGCGCTCGCAGGCTTGGCCTGCGGACCCGGCGCGCCGGTTTGCGTGACGGCGGGCGCCTTCGTTGGCGGCGCATTGGCCGCGTTCGGCATTGACTTCTTCTGGTAGCCCCATGCAGATCACGACGGCCACCGACGTGGCGATCGAACGACTGGGCACCGCGGACGATGCGCTGCCGCGCTCCGAACTCGTGGTTGCCGGCCAGCGCACCGGCTGGCAGGTGCGCGGCGCGGTGCTCGAGGCCGCGCTGCGCTGCGACGAGCGTCTGCTGCTGTTCATGACCGACGACCGGCCCTACGAGGAATCGCTGTCGCTGCACCTGTTCGACGCGGACGGCCAACTGCTGGATTCGGCCACCCTCGGGGCACCTTATTCGACGGGCACCTTCTCCGGCCTGGCCGTTGAGCCGCCGGACAGCATCCGCTTCCGCTTCATCGGGGGCACGGATTGGCGCGTGCGCCTGCTGCCCCGGCGGCGCTGGCGCTGGCCACCGTTGCCGGATGCACCCGGCGTGCGTCACCGCCCCGGGCTGACGCAGTACTTCGTCGTCAGCGGCCGGCCGCAGCCGCAGTCGCGCTGACCAGCCAGCCGTTGACCGGCAACCCGGCTTCGAGACGCAGCACCTCGGGCGATATCGTCGGCGCGCCAAAGCCCGCGTCGGCCAGCGCCTGGTGCAGGTAGTCCTGGCCGTGCACGTAGCGGCCATTGGGCTGCAGCGCGTGCGGCAGCGGGCCGGCCGTGGACTCGACGGTGAACACCAGCCATCCACCCGGTCGCAGCGCGCGTCGGGCGGCGGTGAATACGGCGTCCAGCGGGCCGAAGTAGCACAGCGTGTCGGCCGACACGATGGCGTCGAACGCGGCCGGCTGGGTGTCCAGGTAGTACACCAGTTCGGCCTTGTGCAGCATGTCGTAGACGCCGCGTGGCCGGGCCTGCCGCAGCATCCCGACCGAGAGGTCGCAGCCCGCCAGCCGTCGCGCGAACGGCCGCAGGAGGGGGCCGCACAGCCCGGTGCCGCATCCGGCATCGACGATGTCCAGCGACGCGCGGGGTTCGCCGGCCGCCGCGCGCAGCGCCCTCGCCACCAGCTCCGGCGCGCGGTAATGCAGCGATTGCAACTTGGCATCGAAGCTCTTCGCGAAGCTGTCGAACACCTGCTCGACATAGGCGTCGCTGGCGCGCTGCGGTGCAGCCTGGCCCAGGCAGGCCGCGAGCTGATGCTGCACGACCGGGTTGTCGGGCTCCTCGGCCAGCCATTCACGGTACAGCGTGGCGGCCTGCTCACGCTCGCCCTGCAACAGCAGCGCGCGGATGAACTGGTCGCGCGCCGTCAGATGGCGAGGCGACAACGTGATCGCGCGGCTGTTGGCCAGCAGCGCGTCGTGGATGCGGCCCTGGCCCATCAGCGCCAGCGACAGGTTGTACCAGCCACCGGCGAGCTCGGGCTGCACCGCGAGGGCCGCGCGGCAGCTCGCCTCGGCCTCCACCCATTGCCCGCGCTTGCGCTGTACGGTGCCGAGATTGTTCAGTGCATCGGCACCGGCGGGCCCGACGGCGCCACCTTGAGCCAGCTCGGCACTGCGGCGGTAGGCGCGCTCGGCCGCGTCCAGTTGCTGGCATTCGACCAGCACGTTGCCGAGGTTGTTCCAAGGCCCCGGCTCGCCGGGCATGGCCTGGATGGCCTGCTCGATCAGCGCCAGGCCTTCGGCGCTGCGGCCCTGGGCGTGGCGCAGAACGCCTAGGAAGTGCTGCGCATCGGGCTGGCCAGGCGCCAGACGCAGCGCCTGTTCGAGCAGTGCCTCGGCCTCGGGCAGGTGCTCCTGGCGAAGTTGCGCGATGGCGCGATCCAGCAAGCCGGCGAGATCGGCCATGTCTGTTGCGCCCTCAGGCGGCAGCCCGTTCGGCGACGAGGGAGATCGGGTTGGCCATGGCCTTGAGCGGGTAGTCGGCGTAGCGCGTATAGATCGTGTCCCAGCCCAGCGAGCCGGCCCAGGGGTCGACGATGACGAGCCCGGGCTCGCTGACCCAGCCCGCGTCGACAACGTGGCCTGAGTAGCCGCCTTTGCGCCCGACCAGCACGTAGACGTGGTTGCGATAGGCGACGATCTCGACCCGCGGACCGCCTGGCCGGCCGTGCGTAAGCACATGCGCCGCGGCCTTCGCGAACTGCGTGCAGATGGCGGCCTTTTGCTGGGTCACGAACTGGTGGACCATGCCGTAGCCGGGGGCGTTCCACTTCCCGCCATGGATGACGAGCGCGTCGCCCGGGGTGGTGGCGCCGGCCTTGCGCGCTTTCATCTCGCGGTAGCGCTTCTCCACCACGGGGCGCGCGTCAGGGCGGACGCAGCGGGCGAACCCCGTGTTGTAGTCATAGCTGTCGGTGGCCTTGTTGTAGGTGGTGTAGGCATAGGCGTCGGCGCAGGCGTAGCTTCCCAGCAGGTTGAGTGCCGGCCGGACCGCATCGACCCAGCCG
>NZ_DASWYS010000303.1:0-7350 GCF_036404855.1 Roseateles sp. | reverse complement strand
GGTCGTCGCGGCGATCGTCGCGGCGGTGATCGTGCCCACGTCGGTCGCGGTGGACGATGACGTTCTGGCGGTACCAGCCGTCGTCGACGAAGTACACCGGCGTGCCGCAGGCGCGGTAGCGGTAGCAGCTGTGGCGCCAGTCGCGACGCTCCTGTGGCGGCACCCACAAGTAGACCGGCTCGGCGCGGTAGGCCGGGCGGCCGATGACGACCGGCTGCGGCGCGATCAGCACCGGCGTCGGGTACCGGCCCACGTCCACCCGGCCGTAGAAGCCCGGCTGGCTGAAGCCAATCGAGACGCCGACATCGGCCGCCCGGGCCGCCGGGAAGGTGGCCATTGCGGCCAGGCCGACGAGGGCGGGGGCGAGCCAACGTGTGATGGTGTTGTGGTGGGTGTTCATGGTGCTCTCCTGGTAGGTCGCGGCGCTGCCGCTGCCTCAGTGGAACGTGCCGGCAGGCGCCGCCGTTGTCAGCGCGGCAGCGCCGACCGTGTAGGACAGGCGGAAGGCGCGCCAGCATGCGGCTTTGTCCTACACGTCGGCGCCCGCCCTGCCGACGTTGTCGAGCAGCCCTGGGTCCGAAGCTTGCCCGTCCTGTCGACGGAGCAAGCATTGATGAGCGAATCCACGGCGCTGTCGGCCGCCGAACTGGCGCTGGCACAGAACGCGCGCTTTCTGGAGCGCTGCAGCCGGCTTGCCGGCGTCGGCGCGTGGGAGTGGCAGGCCGACACCGAGAAGCTGACGTTGTCGGACTCCGCCTGCGAGTTGCTCGGGCTACCGGTCGGTCAGGTGCCGACCCTGGCGACGCTGCTGCAGCGCTTCGGTCCCGATGGTGCAGCCATGTTGGATGCCGCCCTGCAGCGTGCTGCGAGCGAGGGACAGGGCTGGGATGTCGAGCTCCCCTGCGATGCGCCCGCGCGTCGCGTGCTGCGCGTCGTGGGCCGGCGCGACGGGGACGATGCCGGCCGCCGCGTGGGTGTCGTCATGCTGGACGTCAGCGAGCCCGCCGAGGTGCGTGCTGAGCTGGAGCGCACGCTGGATCGCCTGGATCTGGCCACGCACAGCGGCGGCATTGGTGTCTGGGAACTGGACCTGCATTTGGGCCAAGTGGCCTGGGACGACACGATGTGGCGGCTGCATGGCGAGATGGCGCACGGTCAGCTGGTCAGCATGGCGCGCTGGCGCCGGCGCCTGCACCCGCAGGATCGCGCGGCGGCCGCCCGGGCCGTGCGCGAGGCTTTGCGAGGCGGGCCGCAGCTGGAAGGCGAATGGCGGTTCTGCTGGCCCGACGGCAGTGTCCATGTGCTGCGCGGCTCCGGCCGGGTGCTGCGTGATGCCGCCGGCCGGCCGCTGCGCCTGTCGGGCGTGTGCTGGGATGTCAGCGAGGCGCGGCGGCTGCGGCAACAGCTGGAGGAGCAGCATGAGCTGTTGGAGGTGACGCTGCAGTCCATCGCCGACGCGGTGCTGACGACCGATGCGTTGGGGCGTGTCACCTGGCTGAATCCCGTGGCCCAGCGGCTGACGGGCTGGTCCGCTGCCGATGCGCTGGGCCAGCCGGCTGGCCGTGTCTTCGTGGCCCAGCATGAAGAGAGCCGCGAGCCGCTGGGCGACGCGGTCCAGCGTTGCCTTGCGAGTGGCCGCCCGGCGCGCCTTCCGGCAGGCGCCGTGCTGCTGGGGCGCGACGGCGGGCTGCGGGCGGTGGACGACTCGGTGGCACCCATACGCAACGCCGAGGGCCGTGTGCTGGGCGCCGTGCTGGTCTTTCGAGACGTGACGCAGCAGCGCCGTCAGTTCGACGAGATCCGCTGGCGTGCCAGCCACGATGGCCTGACCGGCCTCGTGAACCGCGTGGAGTTCGGCCAGCGTCTGACGCGCACGCTGGAGCGCGCCCGGCGCGACGGCAGCCAGCATGCCTTGCTTGCCTTCGACCTGGACCGCTTCAAGCTTGTCAACGACCACTGCGGCCATGCCGCCGGCGATGAGGTGCTGCGCGAGGTGGCTCGGCGGCTGGAGTCGGGTGTGCGCGGACGTGACACCGTGGCTCGCCTGGGCGGCGACGAGTTCGCCGCCATCCTGGAGAACTGTTCGCTGGACGAAGCCCTGCATGTGGCACAGAAGCTCTGCGACGCCATGGACCAGTACCGCTATGTGCACGGCGAGCAGCGGTTCCGCATCGGGACCAGCATCGGCGTGGCGCCACTGGATGCGCGCTGGCCCGACGCGGACACGGCGCTGCGCGAGGCCGATGCATGCTGCATGACGGCCAAGGAGCAGGGGCGCAATCGCGTGCAGCTGTGGGCGCCCGACGATGCCGCGCTGCGTGCTCACCAGAGCGAGCACCGGTGGGCCACACGGCTGCAGCAGGCGTTGGACGAGGACCGCTTCGAGCTGGATCTGCAGCGCGTGCTGCCCGCCCAGGGCGAGGACGACGGGCGACTGCGCGGAGAGCTGCTGCTGCGTCTGCGTGAGCGCGACGGCAGTCGTGTGATGCCGAGTGCCTTCATGCCGGCGGCCGAGCGCTTTCATCTTGCGCCACGGCTGGATCGCTGGGTGCTGCGCCAGGCCGTCGAGCTGCTGCAGCGTGCCGATGTGCCGGCGATCGCGTCACTGTGCATCAACGTGTCGGCACTGACGCTGCAGGACACGGCCTACCATCACGAGGCGCGGGCGCTGCTGACCGTCCTCGGCCCGGCTCGCGCGGCCGCGCTGTGCTTGGAGATCACCGAGACGGCCGTCATCACCCAGCTCGAAGAGGCGGCGCGCTTCATCAAGCAGATGCAGGCCCTGGGGGCGCGTATCGCGCTGGACGACTTTGGCGCCGGCTCGTCGTCTTTCAGCTACCTGAAAGTGCTGCCGGTGGACCTGCTGAAGATCGACGGTCAGTTCGTGCGTGCTCTGATGACCGACCCGCTGGACCAGGTAGCCGTGCGCAGCTTCGTCGATGCGGCCCGCACGTTGGGCCTGACGACGGTGGCCGAGTGCGTGGAGACGCCGGAAGTGCTGCGGGAACTGGTGCGCCTGGGCGTGGGCGAGGTCCAGGGTTTCTTGCTGCACCGGCCGCAGCCACTGGCCGACGTGCTGGCCGGGGCGGCGGAGGCCCAGCTGGCCTAGGGTTCGCCGGGTTTCACGGGTTGGTCGTCGGCGGCAGGCCGTGCGCTGGGTGCGGCCTGGGCCACCACTTTGGTGTCGACGGGCGGGTGTTCGCTGCCGTCCGCCACGGCGCGCATGGAAACCTGCAAGCCGCGCGATAGTTGGTGCTGCCAGTCTTTCAGCGTCTCTCCGGCGTGGACCATGGCGTTGCTCAACTGCACGTCCAGGGGCCGCGGGTCGTCGATGAGGTTCAGCCCCGCGCTGGCACCCACTGCGCAGACGGCGGCGATGAGAACCAATGCAGGCCGCTGCCGACTTTGCAGGGGTGGCGAGATCGAATCGGCGTCGCGCGACACCACGGTGATGTCGGGCAGGAGCCTTTGCGCGGGCATCTGCTCCCGCCAGCCTTCGGCATGCAGGGATTTCGGGAATTGCATGGCCCCTCTCCTTGGGTGCGTCCGTGACGCGCTGACCCGAGTTTGGGTGGCGTGCAGGCTGCGCCTTGTCGGCCTGCGCAGGCTTGGCCTGTAGGACGGCGTGAAGGGGGAGACGTCAGCGTATCGGTCCGCCCAGGTCGCCCGGGATGGTGACCGAGGGCGGCTCCGGTTCGGGCTCGGGTTCAGTCCGCGGCAGGCGTGCCAGAACCAGCGTGCCGCGGCCCGCGGCGGACAGCAGCTGCAGCGTGCCGCCCAGGCTTTCGATGCGGTAGCGCATGCCGAGCAGGCCATGGTGGCCGGCGCCCACGGCCTCGGGGTTGAAGCCCTGACCGTCGTCGCGGATGTGCAGCTGAAGCCAGTCGTCGGCCTCATTCAGCGACACCCGCACATGCTTGGCCTTGGCGTGGCGGAGCACGTTGGTGAGTGCCTCCTGCACGAGGCGGTACAGCGCCAGCCGGCCGGCCTCATTGGTGGGCACGTCAACCAGCTCCAGACTGAGCTGTAGGCCGGAGCGCTGGGCGAACTCCTGCGTCAGGATCTCCAGCGCCGGGATGAGACCGAGGTTGGACAGGGCCGAGGGGCGCAGGTCCTCGATGATGCGGCGCTTGAGCGCGATTCCCTGGTCCAGCAGCTCGCTCATATGCCTGAGGCGCTCGTCGATCTCGGGTGCGTTCGTGCGCGTCATGCGGCGAATGCGCGCGACGTCAAGCTTGGCCGCTGTCAGCAGCGCGCCCAGCTCGTCGTGCAGCTCGCGGGCCAGGTGGGCGCGCTCGTCTTCGCGCACGGTCTGCAGATGGTGGGCCAGCTCGGTCAGCTCGGCGGTACGGCGCGCCACTTCGCCGTCCAGCCGGTCGCGCTCCAGCGCCAGTTCCTGGGCGTGCTCGCGGCGCGCTCGATGCAGGGCCTCATTGCGACGCAGGAAGATCGCCAGGCCGAAGAGGCTGAGCAGCGTCAGGCCGTGCGTGCCGATGCGGCCGTAGGTCAGAGAGCGGAAGACGGCGTCGCGTTCGCTGGCGATTTGCACCAGCTCGTGCTGGTCCAGCTGAGCTACGGCGTCGCGCACTGCCTGCATCTTCTCGCGGCCGATGTCGGACTCGACCAGGCCCTGCCACGCGGTGTCCTGCCCCTCGCGGTAGAGCTTCACGACCAGTTGCAGCTCGGACAGCTTCTCGCTTGCGCGCCGGCTCGCGTCGGCCACGAGCGCCTCCCACTCGGAGCTGGCGTACTGGCCGCGCAACCTGGCCAGCACGCTGGGCAGCTCGCGTTCGGCGAGCTGGATGGGCGCCAGGTAGTCGTCGCGTCCGGTCAGCAGATACCCGCGCTGGGCGGTCTCGGCATCGGTCAGCAGCTCGCGCAGGCGCAGGCCGTCGTTGCGTGCGATGTGGCGGGCCTGGGAAACCCGCAAGGCCTCGTCGGCCCCCCAGTAGGCGGCCTCGCTGACGCCCATGACGGCCGCCGCCGCCAGCGTGGCAAAGCCGACGGCCAGACCGCGATTGCGGCTGGCGCCCTCCAGCCAGGGATCGAGATGACGCAGCATGCGCAGCCGTTCAGCTGGCCGCGGCTGCAGGACGCGCTGAGGAGGCATGTTCGGCCAGTTCGGCGCAATAGCTGATGAGATCGTCGAGCTCACGGCTCTTGTCGAAGACGCGCTCCGCGCCCAGGCTGGCGCAGCGGCGGCGCATCTCCTCGGTGGCGTAGTTGGTGAGCACGACGCGACGGGCCCGCACGCCGAGCTGCTGGGCTGCCTGCAGCACGCCCAGGCCGGTGCCGGAGCGCAGGAAAACATCGACGATGAACAAGTCGGCACTGGCGCCGGGATCGCGCTTCATCCAACGCACGGCGCCCGCCTCGTCGGCGACCGAGCCGACCACCTCCACCTGGGCCAGCTCCTCCAGCGTCGCGATGAGATTCTCAAGGATCACCGGACTGTCTTCGACGATGAAGGCTTTGAGTGCTGGCATGACCCGACGACTGGGGTAGGGGGGATGAGGCCGAAGTATGGACCCCTTCGGCCTGGTGCCGGCAGTGCCGGCAACGCATCGCGTTGTAGGACTTGTCCTAGGGGCCGTTCACGGGACGGCGGCCCATGGCCGTCCGCGTGGAGCGCCCTTCGCGCTCTCAGGAGCCTTGCCGTACGGCGATGTCGTTGCGCACGCCCACGACGCCGGAGGTCTCGCGTGCCAGCTTCTCGGCCATGGATTTCTCCTCATATGACTTGGCGAAGCCGGACAACTGCACAGTGCCCTTCAGCGTCTCGACGCTGATGGCCATGGCGCTGACCGTGGGGTCGGCGGCGAACTTCGCCTTGACACGCGTGGTCAGCGCCGCGTCGTCGACGTAGGCGCCCACGGTCTCCTGATTGCGGGTGACGGCACAGCCGCTGGTGGTAGCCAGTGTGGCCGTGAGGGCGGTGGCAAAGGCGACGGTCAGGATGGACTTGTTGAACATTTGAATCTCCTGTGGTGGGCGACTTCGGGAGTCGCTGGAAACACTATCGCGCCCGGCAAAACCCGTCGACATAGTCCCGCGGCGCGGCCCCGTGTCGGACTCGGCTGGCGCCGATGTAGGACGGTCACTCTCGCGGCCGGCGCACCGGGCTGCTACGCTGGCGGCACTGCCCGTACCAAGCAACCCACCATGATCCGTATCGGTATCGTCGACGACCACGCCATCGTGCGCACCGGCCTGCGCCAGTACCTCTCCGACCATGTCGACCTGCGCGTCACCGGCGAAGGCTCCAGCGGCCACGACGCGCTGGAGATGGCGCGTGGCGGCGAAGTCGACGTGCTGCTGCTGGACATCTCCATGCCCGACCAGAGTGGCGTGGACGCGCTGGCGGCCATCAAGGCCCGCTTCCCTGAGCTCCCCGTGCTCATCCTGAGCGGCTTTCCGGAAGCTCATTACGCGACAACGCTGCTGCGCCAGGGCGCCAGCGGATATCTGAACAAGGAATGCGACCCTGAGGAGATCGCCAACGCCATCCGCCTCGTGTCGCGGGGCCGGCGCTACATCAGCCCGGCCGTCGCCGAGCAACTGGCCGAGAGCGTCGTCGGCGGCTCCGTCTCCGGTGCCGCAACGGACAAGCCGCTGCACGAGGCGCTGTCCGAGCGTGAATTCCAGGTGTTCCTGCGCCTGGCCAAGGGCGAAACGGTCGGGCACATCGCCGAGGCGCTGTTCCTCAGCGTGAAGACTGTCAGCACCTACCGCACGCGCGTGCTGGAGAAGCTCAAGCTGCAGACCAACAGCGACCTGACGTACTACGCGCTGAAGAACGGCCTGATCCAGTAGCAGCGGGCGCTCAAGGTGCTTCGCCCGTGTCCGCCGGGGCCTCGTCGCCCAGTGTCCAGGGCAGAGCCGACTCGTAGCCCAGTTCTGTCTCGTTGGAGGCTGCGGCGGGAGACCACCAGCGTGTCAGCGCCGACCAGACGGCCCGATGCTGATGGGGTTCGGGCAAGGATGCAGGCAGCGTGGCGTCGTGGGTCATGGTGGCCTCCGGTTGTGAGTCGAGCTTCGCGTCGGCCCGCGGTGGCCGATATCAGTCTGCAACGCTGTAGCGTGTCGGAGGCCGCCGACATGCGCGTCTCGCAGCAGAATGCGCGGGTGCTCTTCTTCCGGTCATTGCTGCGCTTGACCCTGACCTGCCTGGCGTTCGTGGCGCTGCCGCTGGCCGCCTGCGAGATGCGGGTGCGCTGGAATCCCGATCCCCCCTACACCATGGGCGATCCCGCCGGCCGCGTGACCGGCCTGCAGGTCGAGCTGATCGAGCAGGCGCTGCAGCGCCTGGGCTGCCGGGCGGTCTGGGTCGAGCTACCCTGGGCGCGCGCC
>NZ_DASWYS010000302.1:0-6485 GCF_036404855.1 Roseateles sp. | reverse complement strand
ATCGCGGTCTACGAGCAGGCGCCCGACGCTGCCACGCTGCTGATCCAGGGCAACGCCACGACCACCTCGACCGAGGAAGAAGCCGAAGAAGCCGCGGAAGCCGCGCTCTCGACAGTGGACTCCGAATTCGGCCGCACGACCGACCCGGTGCGCATGTACATGCGCGAAATGGGCACGGTCGAGCTGCTGACCCGTGAAGGCGAAATCGAGATTGCCAAGCGCATCGAAGGTGGCCTGCAGGCCATGATGCTGGCCATATCTGCCTCGCCCACCACCATCGCCCACATCCTGGAGTTCGCCACCAAGATCCGCGCCGGCGAGATGCAGATCTCTGAAGTCGTCGACGGCTTCGTGGCCGCCGACGAGGCCGACGACTATGTGGCCGAAGAGGACTTCGACGAATTCGACGAGGAAGATGACGACGACGGCAACGGCGGCTCCAAGGCCCTGACCAAGAAGCTCGAAGAGCTGAAGAACGCCGCCCTGGTCAAGCTCGACTCGCTGTCGGGCAACTTCGACAAGATGCGCAAGGCCTTCGAGAAGGACGGCTACCGCTCGGCGCCCTACGACAAGGCCCAACACGCCATCAGCAGTGAGCTGATGACGATCCGCTTCACCGTCAAGACGATTGAAAAGCTCTGCGACATCCTGCGTTCGCAGGTCGATGACGTGCGCCGCTACGAACGTGAGCTGCGTAAGATCGTGGTCGACAAGTGCGGCATGCCGCAAGAGCACTTCATCAAGACCTTTCCGCCCAACGCCTTGAACCTCAAGTGGGCGGAGAAGGAAGTCGCCGCCAACAAGGGCTATTCGATCATCCTGAGCCGCAACCTGCCGCCGGTGCAGGAGCTGCAGCAGAAGCTGATCGACATCCAGGCCCGCGCCGTCGTGCCGCTGGAAGACCTGAAGGAAATCAACCGTCGCATGAACGAGGGCGAAAAGTCCTCGCGCGACGCCAAGAAGGAAATGATCGAGGCCAATCTGCGTCTCGTGATCTCCATCGCCAAGAAGTACACCAACCGCGGCCTGCAGTTCCTGGATCTGATCCAGGAAGGCAATATCGGCCTCATGAAGGCGGTGGACAAGTTCGAATACCGCCGCGGCTACAAGTTCTCGACGTACGCGACGTGGTGGATCCGCCAGGCCATCACCCGCTCCATCGCCGACCAGGCCCGCACCATCCGGATCCCGGTTCACATGATCGAGACGATCAACAAGATGAACCGCATCTCGCGCCAGCACCTGCAGGAGTTCGGCTACGAGCCGGACGCGCCGACGCTGGCCGAGAAGATGGAGATCCCGGAAGACAAGATCCGCAAGATCATGAAGATCGCGAAGGAGCCGATCTCCATGGAGACGCCGATCGGCGACGACGACGACAGCCACCTGGGCGATTTCATCGAGGACACCAACAACACGGCGCCCATCGAGGCCGCGATGCAGGCCGGCCTGCGCGACGTGGTGAAGGACATCCTCGACTCGCTGACGCCGCGCGAGGCCAAGGTGCTGCGCATGCGCTTCGGCATCGAGATGCAGAGTGACCACACGCTGGAAGAAGTCGGCAAGCAGTTCGACGTCACGCGTGAACGCATCCGCCAGATCGAAGCCAAGGCGATCCGCAAGCTCAAGCACCCGAGCCGTTCGGACAAGTTGCGTACTTATCTCGACAACCTCTGATCGTGAAATCCCCCAAGGCCGGCCCTCCCGGCCTTTTTCACGCCGATAAACTTTCGCCATGACCGCGATCCGGGAACGCACCGTCCTCTTCGCCGACCTGCGAGGCAGCACGGGGCTCTACGAGTCCCTGGGCAATGCCGAGGCGAGCTCGATGGTCACGCAGACCGTCGGCCAGATCAGCGAAGCCGTGCTGGAAAGCGGCGGCCAGCTCGTCAAGACGCTGGGCGATGGTCTGATGGCAGCCTTCGAGACGCCGCGCGACGGCGTGCGCGCAGCCCAGCGCATGCAGGAGCTGCTGGAGAAGACCGTCCAGCGTGCCCGACGCCAGAACAACCTCGCCCTGCTCGCGCTGCGGCTGCAGGTGGCCCTGGCACGTGGCGAGGTCGTCGAGCTCAACGGCGACTGCTTCGGCGACGCGGTCAACGTCGCGGCCCGGCTCATCGACCATGCGGGCGATGGCGAGATCCTCATCACGGCCGAGGTGCTGGCCGGCCTGCACCACGCCTCCAAGGGGCGCTTCCGCAGCCTGGACCGCATCTCTGTGCGCGGCCGCATCGAACCCGTGCACGTCTACCGCCTGGATGCCACGCCCCTGCCCGGCGCCGACGCGGCCGCCACGCAGTTCGGCGAGCCCATGCGCTCCAACGAACCCGAGGGCATGCGCCTGATCTGGCAGGACCTGGATCGCGTCTTCGACATTGGCGCCATGCCCATCGTGCTCGGGCGCAGCGTGCAAGCCACCTACTGCATCACCGACGCCCGCGTGTCGCGCTCGCACGCCCGCATCGACTGGCAGGGCAGCAGCTTCGAGCTGACCGACCTGTCCTACAACGGCACCTATGTCCGGTTCGGCGATTCCGGCGAACTGCTTAGCCTCAAGCGCGGCAGCTGCACACTCCACGGCAGCGGCACCATCGGCCTGGGCGGCCCGCCGGGCGACGAGCAGTCGCCCAGCGTGCGCTTCGAGGTGCTGCACTTCTACGACACTGAGCCCCAATCCTTCGGCCCGCGTTCGCGACGCTGACGCCAAGCATGCGCTTCCTTCCTGAACCGCCGCAGCGCCACGGCGCCGCGCCCGCGGGTCCCTTGGACACCGACGTCGCCGTCCTGCTGTGCAACCTCGGCACGCCCGACGCGCCCACCGCGCCCGCACTGCGCCGCTACCTGTCCCAGTTCCTGGCCGACCCGCGCGTCGTCGAGATTCCCAAGCTCGTCTGGGCGCTGATCCTGCACGGCATCATCCTGCGCGTGCGGCCGGCCAAGTCGGCCGCCAAGTACGCCACCATCTGGACGCCCGAGGGCTCGCCGCTCAAAGTCTGGACCGAAAAGCAGGCCAAGCTGCTGCAGGGACATCTGGGCGAACGGGGCCTGCGCGTGCGCGTGGTCCATGCGATGCGCTATGGCCAACCGGCCATCGCCGCCACGCTGGACGCGCTCAAGCGCGATGGCATCCGCCGCGTGCTGGTGCTGCCAGCCTATCCGCAGTACTCGGGCGCCACGACGGCCAGCGTCATCGACGACGTGGCCCGCTGGGCGCTGCAGACCCGCCATCTGCCGGAGCTGCGCTTCGTCAACCGCTACCACGACGATGCCGGCTACATCGGGGCGCTGGCCCAGAGCGTGCGCGAGCACTGGCAGCGCGAGGGCCGCGGCGACAAGCTGGTCATGAGCTTCCACGGCATGCCCGAGCGCACCTTGCACCTGGGCGACCCCTACTTCTGCGAATGCCAGAAGACCGGCCGCCTGCTGGCCGATGCGCTGGGTCTGAAGGACGGTGAATGGCTGGTGACCTTCCAGAGCCGCTTCGGCAAGGCCAAATGGCTGACGCCCTATACCGAGCCAAGCCTTGTCAAGCTCGCCAAGGCCGGCACGAAGTCCGTCGATGCCATCTGCCCCGGCTTCGCCGTGGACTGTCTGGAAACGCTGGAGGAGATTGCCCAGGAAGCGCGGGACGCCTTCCTCGCCGCAGGTGGCCAGCGCTTTGCCTACATCCCCTGCCTGAACGACCGGCCCGTCGGCATCCGGGCGCTGGCCGACCTGGCCCAGCGCCATCTGCAGGGCTGGCCCACCGCAGCCCCCCATCCCGACACCCTGGCCCTGCAGCGCGTGCGAGCGCTGGCCGCGGGAGCCCGCGAATGAGCGAGGCGCCGGCAAGCATGCGCCTGGACAAATGGCTCTGGGCAGCGCGCTTCTACAAGACCCGGGCCCTGGCCGTCGACGAGATCAACCTGGGCCGCGTGCGAATTGGCGGCCAGCCGGTCAAGCCGGCCCGCGATGTCAGGGTCGGCGACCTGCTCAGCATCCGCATCGGCACATTGGCGCGCGAGGTCTCGGTCCTGGGGCTGTCCCATCAGCGCGGCCCGGCGCCCCAGGCCCAAAGCCTCTACGCCGAGACCTCGGCCAGCATCACCGCCCGGGAGGCCGCCGCCGAGGCACGCCGCCTGGCGCCGGAGCCGGCAGCGACCATCGCCCAAGGCCGCCCCACCAAGCAGGACCGCCGCCGGCTGGCGGACTGGGACCGCTGGTCGGCTTCGCTGGACGACGAAGACCCGGGTTGACCCGGATAATCCGTTTCGAATCCCCCCTCTTGAAACCGGGACATCGCGCCCCATGTCGATGCGAACCCGATCCTGGATGCCATGACCACCGAGACCCCCCTGCCCGAAGACGCGGCCGGCGCCAATGAGCCCACCGCCGCCGACCTGAACCCCGAAATCAAGATCGCCGAACTGGAAGGCCGGCTGGCCGAGATGAGTGATGCCTACCTGCGTGCCAAGGCCGAGGTGGAGAACACCCGCCGCCGCAGCGAGGAAGAGCTGGCCAAGGCCCGCAAGTTCGCCGTCGAAGGCTTTGCCGAAGGCATGCTGCCGGTGATGGACAGCCTGGATGCTGCCATCGCCACGCCAGGCGCCGCCGTCGAGGCGGTGCTGGAGGGCGTGCATGCCACGCGCCGCCAGCTTGCCAGCGCGCTGGAGCGCAACAAGGTCGTCGAAGTCAACCCTGCCACGGGCACGAAATTCGACCCCCATCAGCACCAGGCCATCTCCATGGTGCCGGCCGATCAAGAAGCCAACACGGTGGTCACCGTGCTGCAAAAGGGCTTCCTGATCGCCGACCGCGTGCTGCGGCCGGCGCTCGTGACGGTGGCAGCACCCAAGTAATTCACAGCTCGCCGCCCCTTGAAGGACGGCAAGTTATCCACAAATCGAAAACATCAACGAATTCCTCAGGAGCTTCACATGGGAAAGATCATCGGCATTGACCTCGGCACCACCAATTCGTGCGTGGCGGTCATGGAAGGCAACACCACCCGCGTGATCGAGAACGCCGAAGGCGCCCGTACGACGCCGTCCATCATTGCCTACCAGGAAGACGGCGAGATCCTCGTCGGCGCCTCGGCCAAGCGCCAGTCGGTGACCAACCCGAAGAACACGCTGTACGCCGTCAAGCGCCTGATCGGCCGCAAGTTCGCCGAGAAGGAAGTGCAGAAGGACATCGACCTGATGCCCTTCACCATCGCCGCCGCCGACAACGGCGACGCCTGGGTGGAAGTGCGCGGCAAGAAGTTCGCGCCCCCGCAGGTGTCGGCCGAAGTGCTGCGCAAGATGAAGAAGACCGCCGAGGACTACCTGGGCGAGGAAGTCACCGAAGCCGTCATCACGGTGCCGGCCTACTTCAACGACGCCCAGCGTCAAGCCACCAAGGACGCCGGCCGCATCGCCGGCCTGGACGTCAAGCGCATCATCAACGAGCCCACTGCCGCGGCCCTCGCCTTCGGCCTGGACAAGCATGGCAAGGGCGACCGCAAGATCGCCGTCTATGACCTGGGTGGTGGCACCTTCGACATCTCCATCATCGAGATCGCCGACGTGGACGGCGAGATGCAGTTCGAAGTGCTGTCGACCAACGGCGACACCTTCCTGGGCGGCGAGGACTTCGACCAGCGCGTCATCGACTACATCATTGCCGAGTTCAAGAAGGACCAGGGCGTCGACCTGACCAAGGACGTGCTCGCCCTGCAGCGCCTGAAGGAAGCCGCCGAGAAGGCCAAGATCGAGCTGTCCAACTCGTCGCAGACCGATGTCAACCTGCCCTACATCACGGCGGACGCCACCGGTCCCAAGCACCTCAACGTGAAGCTGACCCGCGCAAAGCTGGAAAGCCTCGTTGACGAGCTCATCGAGCGCACCATCGCCCCCTGCCGCACCGCGGTGAAGGATGCTGGCGTGTCGCTGTCCGACATCGACGACGTCATCCTGGTCGGCGGCATGACCCGCATGCCCAAGGTCCAGGACAAGGTCAAGGAGTTCTTCGGCAAGGAACCGCGCCGCGACGTGAACCCTGACGAGGCCGTCGCCGTCGGTGCCGCCATCCAGGGCCAGGTCCTGGGCGGCGAGCGCAAGGACGTGCTGCTGCTGGACGTCACCCCGCTGAGCCTGGGCATCGAGACCCTGGGCGGCGTGATGACGAAGATGA
Organism: Roseateles sp.; assembly: GCF_036404855.1. Lineage (GTDB taxonomy): Bacteria > Pseudomonadota > Gammaproteobacteria > Burkholderiales > Burkholderiaceae_C > Pelomonas. Next base: position 332 of record NZ_DASWYS010000302.1, on the reverse strand, counting down.
TCAAGAAGAACACGACCATCCCGACCAAGTTCTCGCAGACCTTCTCCACGGCCGATGACAACCAGCCGGCCGTGACCATCAAGGTCTACCAGGGCGAACGCGAACTGGCCCAGGCCAACAAGTCGCTGGGCGAGTTCAACCTGGAAGGCATCCCGCCGGCCCCGCGCGGCGTGCCGCAGATCGAGGTTTCCTTCGACATCGACGCCAACGGCATCCTGCACGTCGGCGCCAAGGACAAGGGCACCGGCAAGGAAAACAAGATCACCATCAAGGCGAACTCCGGCCTGTCCGAAGCCGAGATCGAGAAGATGGTGAAGGACGCCGAAGCCAAC